>NZ_JBHWZS010000047.1:0-38794 GCF_042728155.1 Streptomyces sp. NPDC060209 | reverse complement strand
GCCCCGGACTGGGTCGCGAACCAGGTGCTGAACCCGCGTGCCCAGACAGGTCTGTTGTCGTTCTGCTACTGGTGGGATGCCGGGCGGTGGTACCGCGGCGAGTCCGCGTCGGCCGAGGAGTCGGCCACGGCGGTGCCAGGTGTGTGGACCGCCGGCACGGTCACCGGCATCATCGCCGGTCTGCTCGGGGACGCGAAGAGCACGGTGGACCAGGAGCGGGCGTCGACGCTGCTGGACGCCGCCCAGAGTGGGTTCGTCACCCGCGAGACGCTGGTGGCCGCCTTCGGCGACAACAGCCGCTTCGACATCGACGGGGCCCTGTTCCAGCTCTCCCTCGCCGGCCTGGTGGCCAGGGTGCCGCAGCCGATGCAGGAGGAGGACGCCGTCGCCCGGGTGCGGGCGTACATCCTGGCCAGGAACCTGAACGGCCCGGAATATCCGGTGTCGGAGCTGATAGGCGATCGGTTCAGTGTCGGCTGGATGGTCTACGTACCGGTGCCGCGCGGTGAGATCTCCATCGGCCGCGCCATCTTCTACGTCACCGACGACGGTGTGCTCAAGCACTCCTCGTCGTCCGTCGCCCCGACCCGGGCCGTCGCCGACCTGGAGAAGGAGTTCCACGAGCGGCAGCAGAGCAAGCGCCCAGGAGACGCGGAAAATCAGGGAGACACGCCCCGATGACCCCTCCGCCCACCGTCACCCTGACCCTCGTCGAAGGACGGCTCGACCCCGCCGAATACGTCTTCGACGAGCGCACCACCGCTGTGCTCGGCCGCGCCCGCGACTGCTCGCTGCGGCTGCCCAACGACGAACACCACCGCACGGTCTCGCGCCACCACTGCCTGCTCGACATCAACCCGCCCGACATCCGCATCCGTGACTTCGGCAGTCTGAACGGCACCTTCGTCAACGGCCGGAAGATCGGCCAGCGCGGGAGCGGCCAGACCCCCGAGGAGGCCGCGGCCGAGAGGTTCCCGGAGCACGACCTCGAAGAGGGTGACGAGATCAGGGTCGGCGCCACCGTCTTCCGGGTCGGCGTCGAGGTCCGGCACACGATGGAGCGCGTGCGGTGCGGGAAGTGCGGCCGGGACGTCAGCGGCGAGACACGGGTCCGGGACGGCGAGTACCTCTGCGCGTCCTGCCAGGCCGAGCCCGCCGCCATGCTCCGGATGCTGCTCGGCATGGCGCATCCCGAGCACCAGGAGCTTTCCTCCATCGCCGGGTTCACACTCCTGAAGGAACTCGGGCACGGTGGGATGGGCGCGGTACACCTGGCTCGCCACGAGTCCTCCGGGGACGAGGTGGCCTTGAAGGTGATGCTCCCGAAGGTGGCGGTACGTCCCGAGGCACGGGCTCGCTTCCTGCGCGAAATGGCACTCACCCAGGGCCTGCGCCATCCCCACGTCGCTCGTCTGCTCAGTTCCGGGTTCTCCAGGGGCACCTTCTTCTTCACCAGCGAGTACTGCACCGGTGGCAGTCTGGATCTCCTGGTGGACCGCAACGACGGACGGCTGCCGCTGGACCAGTCGCTCCGTATCATCGACCAGGCGCTGCAAGGGCTGGACCACGCGCACCGCCAGGGTGTGGTCCACCGCGATCTGAGCCCCTCCAACATCCTGCTGCACAACGAGGCGGACCGCTCGACGACCGCGAAGATCAGCGACTTCGGGCTCGGCAAAGCCTTCGACAGGGCTGGTTTCAGCGGCCTCACCCGTACCGGGGAGACCGCGGGCAAGCCGTGGTTCATGCCCCGCCAGCAGGTCAGCGACTTCAAGAACGCCACGCCGGCCGGTGACGTGTGGGCCCTCGCCGCGTGCCTCTACCACGTCCTGACGGGGAAGTATCCCCGCGACTTCGCGCGGAACAAGGACGTGTGGCAGGTCGTGCTCGACATGCCTGCGGTGCCCGTCCGTGAGCGAGAGCCGAGCATTCCCCGGGCGCTGGCCGACGTGATCGACAAGGCGCTCCAGGAGGAACCGGTCATCGGATTCCAGACCGCCAAGGAGTTCCGGGACGCACTCCTGACGGCGGCCGGAAGCCGCTGACCATGGTCCGCGGCCGTCGGAGGGCATCCCCGCTCACCGGGGTGCCCTCCGACGTACTCACGAGCACGTCACCGCCCCGAGGAGTTGCCCGAACTCCCGAATGATCCGCCCGCCGCCCGCCGCAGCCCCCGGGCCTCATCCTCCATCCGGTGCGCGACAGCGCCGACGCCCGTGGTGTCGTCCAGTCCGCCGGCGAGGAGCTGGGCAGCGAGGGCGCCGAAGTAGTGGGCGGCGCCGAGGAGATACTCGTCCACGTTCACGTCCATCGACGAGGCCGCACCTGGGGGTATGCGGTTGACGTCGTCGAGAACACGGTTGATCTGCCGCCTGATCTCGTCCCCGACGTCCGGTGTCAGCGTTACCGCCCGGCCGACCTGGGCGAGGATGGAGTGGCAGGAGCGCCCGAGCTGCTGGAGGAGCCGGTCGTCACGGTTGCGGGCGGTGAACCCCGGCGTCTCAGGGTTGAAGTTGCCCGACACGATCCGTGCATGCGCGAGTAGCGGCTCGTAGGGTCGCAGGTCGAAGGGGCTGGTAGCGCCGAGCGCCGCCCGGAAGCAGGCGTGGATGTGGAATTCCGTCTCGTGCGGCTGGACCGGAGAGTCATCGGCGCCCGCGAATACCACGCCGCTGCCGCGCCGCACCCCGAGGAAGCCCACCCCGTACAGCACGTCGATGACTCCGGAGAGCGTCAACGCATGTGCGTACGCGGGGAAATCATTGCGGAAGGACTCGGCCGCCGTCTCGAAGCGTCCAGCGAGCGCGGCGCGAGTGACGACGTACCCGGTGTTCTGGAAGAGCGGGAACAGGTTCTTCAGGAAGGGGTGCGCAACGAGGTACTCCGAGCTCAGATCCTTGAGCTTCCAGGCCGAGAACTGGCGGCCCGCCTGCTCCACGTCCGCCTCCGTTATCCGGTCACGGCCGTTCTCCAGCCAGGCTGTCTCCTGGCAGGCGTTGAGGAACTGGATCGCGTCGCGCGGCCGTGGCAGACAGCGGCGGAAGAGGTAGGTCGCTGTGTCTTCCCCGCCCACCGTCTCCGGGAACAGCACCTTCCACAGGTACTCCTCGCTCAGCGCCGCTCCGGCGGAGGCCCGGGCCCGTGCCAGAGCGAGGTCCCGCAGTGCCTTTTCCGTCCAGCCGATCCGCAGTTCGTCGCCGTGAAACTTGTCGCCCTCCCCGAACGACAGCGAGTCGTAGATGTCGGCGCGCAGGAACAGGAGGAAGCGCACGGAACGCCCGTACCGGCTCGTGGCATGCTTGGCCGCCAACAACAGCCCGATCACCATCGAGTTACTGTCCGGCTCGGCCGACCACACCTGTTCCAACTGGTCGACCATGAGCAGCAGTGGTGGGTGGACGTTGCCGTCGCAGCCCAGATCGGCGAAGGCCCCTGCCACTCCCTGCTCGACAATCCCCAACTGCTGTGCCGCACGGGCTCCTTCGGAGGGCGACTGGGCGAGATCCACGCTCGCCTTGACGCCGAATGCCTCCAGCGACAGCGAGGTCTGCAGCCCCCGGGCCCCCCGCGCCAGCCGCTCCCCCAGCCAGCCGCCACCACTGCCCTGCCCCCCGTCCACCGACTCGCCGTTCTGCTTCAGGAAGCGGCCGAGCGCCTTCACCGAGTCGAGCTTGTGACCGCCGCCGTGCGTACCCTTGGCATGCGTGACGATATGCCGAGCCGCGTGCACGGCGAACACGTACCGCCAGATCAGCGCCTTGGCCGAGTCACCGGGCAGCCCCTGCAACTCGAACCGCCGGATCTCCTCCCCGGCCGCCTCGTCCGGCGTGACCAGGATCTGCCCGCCGTTGTGCGCACGCGCACCGTCCGCCGCCATCAACTGCATGCAGATGGCGCTCTTGCCGGACCCCTTGCGCCCGATGATCAGCATCTTGCGCCCACTCAGCGCGCCCCGGTACGCGGCGTTGGGCAGAAACCCACCGCGCAGCAACAGCCCTTCCGTCACGTCGCGTTCGGCGTCCTCACGCCCGAAATGCAATTGTGCGAGCACCGGCCCGTCAGCCATCCCGTCCCCCCAGGTCGTTCAGGCCTCCACGGTATCGAGAGCCCACTCGCAGGACACCGATCTTGCCGGGATCCCACCTCTCCACACCTCACTTGTCACTCGACGCCGACACCGGTACAAGTGGCCGCCCGTATCCGGACGGTCGTCCGGAATCCGCAGACACCACTGCCGCTGTCAGAACGTCTCTACGCAGGTGACCGCTGGTGGGGGCGGGTGGGATTCGAACCCACGCGGATCACCGTCTTCACGTCCGCGCCGGCAGCCGTCTCCGTCCAGGCGCGGTGCGCTTCCTCCAGAGGCAGCACGCGTGTGACGAGTTCATCCGCCCTGAAACGGCCGTCCTCCAGTCCGGCGATGACGGTCGGCCAGGTGAAGCGGTAGCGCATGACCCCCCTGATCTCGACCTCTCGTTCGATCACCGAAGGCATCGGGACGCTGGCGTCCTGCGCCCCCACACCGATGAAGACGGCTTTGCCGCCGGAGCGCACGTAGGCGCAGCCGGCATGCCGGACCGCCTGGACGCCTGTGCACTCCATGAGCACGTCGAACTCTTCCTCCACCGCGTCGAGCGACGGGACGGCTTCGGCGCCGAAGCGGGCGGCGATCTCCCGGCGGGAGTCCTGCGGCTCGACCAGAACGACTCGCTCCGCACCGCGGTTGCGGGCGACCTGCAGGGCGAAGAGGCCGATGGGACCGCCCCCGGTGATCAACACCCGGTCGCCGATGGTGATGTCCCCGCGTTGTCCTGCCCACAGGGAGACGGAAATCGTCTCCACCATCGCCGCGGCGTCATCGCTGACCGAGTCGGGGATCAGGAAGGCGTTGGCGGCCGGCACGACCACGTACTCCTGGAGCGCCCCCTCCGCCCCGGGCACGCCGTGAAACAGCTGGTCCGGACAGATGTTGTACTCGCCCCGCCGGCAAGGGCGGCACTCGCCGCACGGCACCAGCGGCTCCACCGCCACCCGCTCGCCGATTCGGCTCGCGTCGATGCCCTCGCCGACCGTCGCGATCCTGCCTCCGAACTCATGGCCCATCACGAAGGGTTCGGTCATGACGTCACTGCTCGCACGGCCCTCGGCGAAGAAGTGTTTGTCCGATCCGCACACACCGACCGAGCCGACCTCGATCAGCACCTCGCCGGGGCCGGGCGCCGGCACGGGCCGCTGCTCCAGCCGGAGATCCTTCGTGCCGTGCAGCACCAGCGCCTTCATCATCGCCGGCAGGGGCTCGCCGGGTTTGCCGGCGCCGGTCGCGACGAGGTCGGTCCGGGGGGCATGGGTCTCACTCATGTCGGCTCTTCTCTCTCGCTCTCTCGTACGGGGCGTGCCGGCGTCCCGGCGACTGGGAATTCAGGCCCGGGGCCGGGTCGCGCTCGGGGCGAACGTGCCGTTGTCCAGGCTCGCTTCGATCTCCTCCAGGGTGCGTCCCCTGGTCTCCGCCATGCGGCGCAGAGCGAACAGCCAGGCCGCGATGTTCATCACCGCGAGGACGCCGAAGACCAGACCCACACCGAGTCGGTCAGCAGCGAAGTACAGCAGCAGCGTCACCAGGAAGTTGGTGATCCACAGCACCAGTGCGGTGAGGCCGGTGCCCTTGCCCCGGAGCCGCAGCGGAAAGATCTCGGCGAAGTACAGCCAGGCCACCACGGACAGGCTGCCGCCGTTGAAGGCGAAGTAGGCCAGCAGGCAGATGATCACGGCCGCCTGGCCCCCGCTTCCCAGAGCGGCAGCGGAGCCGCTCGACCACGGGAGCATGGCCGCCATCAGACCCAGGGCGATCACGGCCCCGGGCAGTCCGAGGAGGACGAGCCGGCGTCGCCCCCACTTCTCGACCAGATAGATGCCCAGGACCGTGAAGACGGTCAGGACCACACCGACGCCCACGGAGCCCAGGGTGGCCGCCGAGGCTCCGAAGCCTGAGAGTTCGAGAAGTGACGGCGCGTAGTAGATGATGGCGCTGATCCCGGTGATCTGCGAGAACATGGCCACACCGACGCCGGCCACCACAGCAGGGCGCACCGACGGCTGGAACAGTTCCTTCCAGGTGGCACCCTCGAGCTGGAGGGTGGCCCGGATCTCGGCGATCTCCGCCTCGGTCTCGTCCTCGGAAACACGCACCCTGCGCAGCACGGCGCGCGCCTCCTCCTCCCGACCCCGGGCGAGCAGCCAGCGCGGGCTCTCCGGCAGACGGGCCATCGCGACCAGGAACAGGGCGGCCGGCACGGCTGCCAGCGCCAGCATCCAGCGCCAGGCCCCGGACGGACCCAGCAGGTGCCCGGAGAGATAGGCGAGGAGGGTGCCGACGCAGATCATCACCTGGAACAGGGAGGTCTGCGCACCGCGCATGCGGGGCGGCGCGAGCTCGGCGATGTACACCGGGACGATCTGTGACGCGCCGCCGACCGCAAGACCGAGGAGGAATCGCATGACGACCAGCGTGGTCAGGTCGGGGGCGAAGCCGCAGCCGGCAGCGAATGCCACGAAGAGCACCGCGACCAGCATCGTTGTCGGGCGTCGCCCGATCCGGTCGGAGACCGGACCGGTGAGCAGCGCTCCGAAGATCGCGCCCAGGAGGGTGATCGCTGTGACGGTGGACTGCATGAACGTGTCGTCGGCTATGCCCATCGGGGCCTTGAGGTACAGCAGCGCGCTGCCGATGATGCCCGTGTCGTAGCCGTAGAGCAGCCCTCCGATGCTGGCGCTCAGCGCGATCATGAGTGTGAAGCCGCTGTTTCCCTCTCCCGTGGCGGTGGAGCCCACGGCTGTGCCCGCACCGGGGCCGGCGGCCGTCATGGCTGCACCCGCAGGTACTCGGCGCCGAGCAGGTCGGCCAGCGCCTCGATGTCGGCGGCACGGTGGCCGACACCCATCGCCCAGTGGTGGGTGGAACCCGACCGGCTCCAGGCGTCGGCCCAGTCACCCGGATCGCATCCGAAGTCGACCCGGGACGTCGTGTTGCCGATCCTCAGGAGCGGCCCGTCGACGACCGTGCCCTCGGAGGCGATGAACTTCAGCCGCCCGTCGCGCAGTTCGCCGATGGAGTACTGGGTCACCGGCCCCTGCGCGATGTCGACCTCGACGGACACTCCCCCGCCGGACTTTCCGTGGTAGACGTCCAGGCTGCGCAGCAGCGGCTTACGCGCGGTGATCGCCGTGTCGGCGGCGTCGTTGTGGCCGACCTCGCACACGCCGTCGTCGAAGTTCAGTGCCTGGCCCTCCGTGAGGGTGCCGCCCGCTCCGAACTGGTCGAGTACGTACATGGCGGTGGCCGCCCGCACCTCGTACTCGGTCACGGTGGGGATGCCGCGTGAGGAGAGCAGCGTGGCGCCGATGGCGAAGCCCGCGCCGAGCCGCTGGAGCAGCGTGTCCTCCTCGCCGAAGTAGAAGTACGCGAGGGTGTCGAGGCCGTAGTCCTCGACCAGGTGGTCCAGCGCTGCGGAGACCCGGGCCTGGAAGCGCACGTTGGCACGGTCCGCGCCCGGGTCGAGGTCGAAGACCTGGTCCACGACGTCGAGCACCTTCTCGGTCTCGGCGTCGGTGACCTTGTCGTACCGCAACTTCAGGTCGTCGAACTCCAGCACCTCGACGTGGCCGCCCAGGGTGCCGGTGATCGCCGTGATGTTGGTGGCGATGTCGAACATGCCTGGGTACAGGTGCCCCATCATCCCGTGGCGTGCCCCGCGCAGGGCGCGGACGACGCCCGCGGCGCGCACCCAGCGGTCGATCCTGGCCCAGGCGCGGGAGTCGTCGAGGTGACCGGAGACGCTCCGCACCGGCATGCCGAGCCGTTCCAGGGCGACGCCGATCTCCGGGAGGCCGGCGAAGCCCGCGTAGCCGAGCCAGTCCCCCGTTCCGAAGGTGGCGTGGTCCATGGACGGGGAGGGCTGGAGACTGACGAGCAGGATGGGGGCGCCGCCGTACTTGAACACGGGCAGCACCTGTGCGGACGTCATGTAGGTGGCGACGAAGACGACGATGAGGTCGCAGTCGGCTCGGCGGAGCCGTTCGGCCGCGGCCGCCCCTGCCACCGGATCGGAGACGACTCCGGCGTATTCGACGAAGGCGCCGGTACCCGCGATGTGGTCACGGATACGTGCCGCGGACGACTCGATGGTGGGGAGGAGACCGGGGAACTGCGGCCAGTAGTTGCCCAGTCCCCCGGTAACCAGCCCGATCCGGGCGTGGTGAGTGGGGACGCGTGTCAACGGAGCCGGTGGGACTACCGGTGCGGGGAACGTCATGAGGTGGAGCTCCTGAGGTCGGATGCCGGAAGGGCCGGTGGCGCGGCGGGGAAGGGCCTGTACGAGGGCCGCGGCGCGTGCGGGCCGCCGGTCGTAGGGTCCGGCGGGTCCGCACGCCGCGCGCGGGGGAGGCAGCGAGGAGTCCTCAGAGATCGTTCGGGCCGTCGACCACGCGGAAGGGGATGCCGAGCAGGTGGGCCGCGGCCTTGAAGTCCTTGGCGCGGTGGCCGGTGCAGACGGTCCAGTGGTGGCCGATTCCGGTCGACGACCAGGCGTCCGTCCATTCACCCGGGTCGAAGCCGAAGTCGACACGAGAGGTCGTGTTGCCGATCTCCAGCAGGGGCCCCGGAACGACATCGCCCTCGGAGACGATGAAGCTGAACGTGCCGTCCGCCTCCTGGCCGATGCCGAAGGTGGTGACCGGCCCGTGCTTCACGTCGAACTCGACGCTCACTCCCCAGCCACGCTTGCCGTGGTAGACGCCAAGACCGCGAAGGAGCGGGTCCTTGGACGAGATGGCCAGGTGGGCCGGCCCGTCGTGTCCCATCTCCACCACCCCGTCGCGAAAGTTGAGGGCCTGGAGCTCGGTGAACGACCCGCCCGCGCCGAGCGTGTCGGCGATCAGCATGGCGAGGCTGGTTCGGAGTTCGTATTCGCCGGCGACCGGGATCCCGCGAGCGGTCAGCAGGGATGCGCCCAGGATCATGCCCGCACCGAGCCGCTCGTGGATCTCGCCGTCGAGGCCGCGGTGGTAGTACGCGAGGCTGTCGAGCTCGAAGTCCTCCACCAGGCGGTCGAGGCCCACGGAGACCCTGGCCGCCCAGTCGAGGTCCTCCTCCTTCACGGAGCCGTCGAGCGTGAACACCCTGCGAGCCAGTGCCACGCGCTCGGCGGCCTGCTCGTCGGTCACGGTGGCGACCCTGACCCTCAGGTCGTCGAACTCCAGCACCTCCACGTGCCCGCCGAACTGGCTGGACACCAGAGTCATGTCCGTGGAGACGTCCAGCATGCCGGGATACAGGTGCCCCATCAGGCCGTGCCTCCCGTGCCGCATCGCACCGCGCACGCCGGCTGCCGAGATCCACCTGCCGATCCGGGTCCAGGCGTTCTCGTCGTGCAGGTGCCCCGAGACCGAGCGGAACGCGATGCCGCTGCGCCGGAAGACGTTGGCGACCTCGGGCAGCGGGCACTGCCCGCAGTAGGCCAGCCACTTGCCCGTGTCTGTGTTCGGATGGTCCATCGCCTCCGTCGGCTGGAGGTCGATGACCAGGACGGGAGTGTGGGTGCGCTGGGCGATCGGCAGCACCATCGAGGCGGTCAGGTAGGTCGTCAGGAACGTGACGATGATGTCGCAGTCGGCCTTGCGCAGCTCCTCCGCGGCCTTGGACGCTTCCTGCGGGTCGGAGATGAAGCCGGCGTCGACCACCTCGCAGCCCATCTCCTCGAAACGCCGGGTGACGAAGACCGCCGAGTCCCGCAGCTGGTCGAGGAGGCCGGGGAACTGCGGCCAGTACGCGCCGAGCCCGCCGGATACCAGTCCGACGCGCGTGGGGCGCCGACGCACCGGGGTGAGTACCCCGTCGAGTGCGGCGGAGGAGACGTCGTCAGTCATCAAGCATCCCTTCCTGGATGTTCTGTCGCTGAGAGATTAAACATCGATGACACAGACAGACAAGAGGCTGAAACGTATCAATCACGCAGGGAGGGAGACGGTTCTCGGCCACATCGCGGCCCCAGCAGCGGATGACGACCACCATCGGACAAGCGCGGAAGCACCTGCGGGGCGCGATGTTCACTGTGGTAGAAACAGACCATGTCAGAGGAGAGCACTGCCGAGGGGGACCACCGGAGAGCGTCGATCATCACGGCGCTCCGGGAGGGGGTACGCCGCGTCGACGACCTGGCCCGTACCTGCGGCGTCAGCACGATGACCATCCGGCGCGACCTACAGGTGCTGGAGCAGCGGAACGAGATCCGCCGCGTCCGCGGCGGAGCCGTGCCTGTCGACGCCTGGACGTTCGACCACCGCCTCGGACGCTCCACCGCGGCCAAGGACGTGATCGCCGCGAAACTGCTGTCTCTCGTGCCGGAGAAGGGCGGTATCGGCTTCGACGGATCGACGACCGTCCACAGCCTCGCACGGTGCCTGAAGGAGCAGCCGGTCCACGACCTGACGGCGGTGACGACCGGCTTCGAGACCTTCCACGAGCTGTCCAGGACGCCTGGGTGCAGGGCCTACACCACCGGCGGGACCGCGGATCTGCACACCGGAAGCCTGGTGGGCCCGCTGGCTCAGGTGACGCTCCAGCAGTTCGCCCTGCACACCTGCTTCCTGTCAGCGACCTACCTGGACGAGTCCATCGGATCGACCGAGTTCACCGCCGACGAGGCAGCGGTGAAACGCGCACTGACGGCCGTCTCCCAACGGACGGTGCTGGCCGTCGACTCCTCGAAGCTGGGCCGCCGCGCCGTGGCCAAGTGTCTGTCACTGGAAGAGATCGACATCCTGGTGACCGACCTCAGCCCGGAGGACGAGCGACTCGAACCGTACCGAGGCCTGGTCGAACTCATGTGACGTACGACGAGCGGAAGCGTCACCTCGTCCGGCCGGCCGGACTCACCGCCCCCGAACCCCGTTCCCCCGGCCGGCGCGCTCCGACGGCGTGCCGGCCAGGGGCTGGTCGTGCCCGGTCCCGTCCGAGGGCCGGGCCGGATCCAGGATCTACCTCCGGGCGGACGCCGTACCGGCGCTGCCGTTGATGACGAACTGTGATCCGGGTTCGACCACGACGTCGCCGTCGGCCGACCCTGTGATGGTCACGTCGGTCAGCGTCGCGCTGCCCCGTGCGCCTCCATGGGCCAGGATCCCTGCCCCGTTGACGGAGTTGTCGATGCGGACATCGGAGATCTGCGCTCCGGGCACGGAACCGCCGCCCGACTTGAACTGGATCCCGTCGTAGGTCGAGTCATGGATGTCGGTGTCACGGATCGTGACGCCTGGAATGTCCTGCCCGGCCGCGAACAGCGTGATCGCGCCGAACTCCTGGGCCTCGCCCCAGAACGCCCCACCCGTGCGGTGGAGCGCGTTGTTGGCGATCAGTGTCTGTCCTGAGAAGGGCAGCGGGTCGTGATCCGTCGCCAGCATGATGCCGGGGTAGTTCATCGTGTCGGAGATGATGTTGTTCTCGATCGTGTTGCCGTGACCGCCGTAGATCGCGATGCCGTTGGCCCTCCAGGGCAACTGGATCGTGTTGTTGCGGAAGTGGTTGTCATGGCCGACGTCGACCGAGGGATTCTTCACGTACTTGCTCGACCACACGGCCAGCGAGTCGTCACCGGTGTTCCTGAAGGAGGAGTTGAACGCCGTCGAATTGCGGGTCCCGTTCGCGAAGTTGATTCCGTCCGCGTAGGTGTTGCGAATCCGCATCCCCGTGAACTCGACGCCGTCCCCGGGCCCCCAGAGGTCAGGGATGTTGTCGTAGTCGCGGCCGACCCAGACGCCTACGTTCGCGTGTTCCAGCCACACGTTGGTGATCGCGGTGTCCTCACCGAAGCGCCCGTTGAGGCCGACTCCGCCCTCGGCGTTGCCGTCCCCTCCGCGAATGGTGCCGGAGCCGAAGATCGCCAGGTCCGAGATCTTGGTGTTGTCGTCGATGTCGAAGCCGAAGTTCCCCTCGTGCGGGTGATTGATACCGCCCGCGTCCTGAGGCTGGGTGAGGGTGTACAGCTGGGAGTGCCACATGCCGGCGCCCCGGATCGTGACGTCCCTGATGCCGACCTGGTTGAACTGCCCCCGGTTCAGGGGGTCGTCGGTCAGGATCTTCTGCTCCTGCCGCCACTGCCCCGGCGGGATCCACACGCAGCCGATGTCACCGTTCTGATCAGCGGTGACCGCCCGTTGAATGGCGTCCGTGTCGTCGATCCCGTCGTTCGGCACGGCTCCGTAGGTGGTGATCGAGGTGCATCCGGCCGGCTGACTCGCCGGTGCCGCCACCTGCTCCAGGTCGACGAGGTCGATGATGTAGAAGGAGGCCGAGTCGCCCGCGTCGCGCTGGAGACGGAACTTCGTCCCTGCGGGGTATGTCCGGCCGAGCAGGGCGTTGGACTCGTCGAACAGCCTGCGGGCGTCCGCCTGGGGCCGGTTGGTCAGCCCTTCGGGGCTGTCCGTGTCGCCGTAGAGCCAGCTGTGCTTGGAGGAGAGCGTCAGCTTCCGGACGAAGGTGTTGTCGGCGTAGAGGCTGATCGTGGCCTCCGCCCCGCCGCCACCGGGGGCGTCGGGTACGGAGTTGCGGACCACGATCGAGTTCGTCGGTACGGTCGAGGTGACCTCGACGTACTCCCCGGTGGAGTTCAGCCGCACGGATTCGCGGCCCGAGGACTCCGTGGCGAAGTTGGTGTGCCCGAAGGTGCGCTCCTGGTCGGATTTCAGCAACGTGCCCTTGTAGGAGCCCTGTTCGACTTCGTACTCGGTGTACGGAACCGCAGCCCCGCGGCCGACCACGATGGCCCGGGAGAAGACGTTGTTGTTCTCGTTGGTCTCGGTGACGACACCGGCCGCGTCCGCGGTGGCGGTCAGGTTGGCGCCACCGCTCTTCGCGGTCCAGCTCCCGCTGACGGGCACGGTGACCGTGCCTCCGGCGGGGACGGCCCCGGTCGTGCCGTTCAGCGTGGTGTTCTCCACCAGGAGCCGGGTGACCGTCGGGGAACTGACCGCCGTCGTACCGCGGTTGTGGACGGACACGGCGAAGGTGACGGCGGCGCCCACGGCGGGATTCGACGGGCTGGAGGTGATCCCGAGCACCTCGAGGTCGGGCCCGGGGCTCTGACCGACGACGAGCTTCGACGAGGCGGTGCGGCTGTTGTTGCCGTTGTCCTGCTCGACGACCGTGTCGGTCGGGTCCACCACCGCCGAGACGGTGTACGTGCCCATCGGCCGCTTGCCGACGTCGACCGCCACTGTGACCGAGGCTCCGGCGGCGAGGCCTCCCACGGGTGCGCTGCCGGCGACCACGCCCTCCAGGCTGACGTCGACGGCCGTCGCGGCGGCTGCCGACGTACCCGTGTTGCGCACGGTGGCGTTCACGGTGACGTCGTCCTTCTCCGACGGCGAGGCGGGTGACCACGTCAGTTCGGAGACGGTCAGGTCGGGGTTGGGGGCGGCGGTCCCGACGACCTGGATCTCCGCGACCTGGGCACCCGGGGCACCGGAGTTGGCGAAGAACTTGAGCTGTACGTCCGCGTACCGGCCGCTGACCGGGATGGTCACCGCGTTCCCGTTCCCCGAGGGGTTGAAGACGTGGTCGGCGCGGTCCTTCAGCGACGTGAAGCCGGTGGCTCCCTGGGCACGCCCGAGCACCTGGATGCTCTGGGTGCGGGTCGCCCACGCCTGCTCCGGGGAGAGCTTGACGACGACGGCCTCGATGTCGGCGTCGGCGCCGAGCTTCACCGTCAGCGTCGAGGGGTAGCCGTTCGACTCCCAGTACGTACCGAGCTTGTCGTCGTTGGCATTGGCCGCCGCGTAGGTCTGGGTGAACGACGACGCCTCGATCGGCTTGTTCAGAGCCAGGTTGGAGCCGTTCGCGGGCGGCGGGCCCGACTCGTCCTCGCCGTAGACCTCCACCTGGGAGAGCTGCGCGGCGTTCCAGCCGGTGTTGGCGGTCACCTGCACACGGATGTACCGCACCTGCTTCGCGGTGAAGTCCACGGTGACGGAGTTGCCCGCCGACGGGCTGAACGCTCGCGCGGCAGAGGCCGACAGTGCGCTGAAAGCGCTGCCGTCCGTGCTGCCCTGGACGCCGAGCGTCTGGGTCCGCGCCTCCCACGTGGTCGGCAGCTTCACCACCACCTGGTCGACGTCGAACCGGCTGCCGAGGTCGATCTGGACCCACTGCGGGAAGATGCCGGGGCTCTCCCAGTACGTCTGCTGGCTTCCGTCGGTGACGTTCGACGCCGGGTAGGCGCCGTGCGACCCGCTGGCCGTCGCCTGCTTACCGAGGGCCAGGTCGGGACTCCGGTCGGCTGCCGTGGCGGTGACCGGCAGCAGCCCGACGGTCATCAGCGCGGTCGCCACCGCGCCGACGACGAACCGCCATCCGAGTTGTTTCCATCTCATGCTGTCCTCTGTTCCGTGGGACTGCGGGACCGGGAGGACACGCCGACGCGTCACCGACCGCGCGACGCCTACGGCATCAGCGGTCGGCGACGGGCGGGTGCGGGCTGCCGGTACACCGATGGGGGGACGATCAGGGCTGCCGGCAGGAGAGGGAGCAGGTCACCTGCCGGAAACTCGCGCTCATTGCTTAGAATTTTGAGTGATCCGGTCAATATTTTGCGGTGTTGAGGTGACAGGTTTCTAGCAGGCCGCACATTTGTCAACGGTTCTCACATCGGCGCCACCCGGGACCAAGTGCTCACGACGCGGACCCGTTTCGCCGCCGCTTCCGAGATAGCGTCTCGGCATGGTCACAGAGAGCGGCTCCGTACTGGTCGACATCCGGAAGTACGACGGGAGCCTGAGCGCGCGGTGGACCGCCACCCGGCTCGGTGAGGACGAGCACGGTGTGTGGCTGGGCACTCCGCAGGGCGTTCCCGTCAGTTCGGCCAAGGGTGGCTGGACGACCCGGTCCGCGTATGTGCTGTTGGCCCCGCGCGACGAGTGGTGGATCGCCACCTTCTGCGCGGAACCGGGGCCCGAGATGTACTGCGACGTCTGCACCGTGCCGGAGTGGGACGCGGACGGGACCGTCCTGCGCACGGTGGACCTCGACCTCGATGTCGTGCGCCCCCAGGGCGGCGAAGCCCATATCGAGGACGAGGAGGAGTTCGCCGAACACCGGGTGCGCTACGGCTATCCCGAGGACGTCGTCGACAAGGCGCTGCAAGCCTGCGCGTGGCTGATGGAGGCGGGGCACCGCAGTGGTGACGGGACCGAACCCTTCGCTTCGGCGTACCGGCACTGGCTCGGCCTCATCACGTAACCCTGAGCCGGCTCTCGTCAGGCGGAGTCGTGCCCGGCATTGAGCCTGACGAGGGGCAGGAACAGCAGGTCCACGACCTCCTCCAGGTCGGCTTCGGAGGGCGTGCGGTGGGCCATGAGGATTTCATGGAGGACCAGGACGACCGGGAGTGCGACCAGCCGGTCGGGCAGCGGAACAGCCGGGTCGATCTCACCGCGACGCGCGGCCCGGTCCAGGACCGTGGGCATCCGGTCGCCGCCCGGGCCGCGATTACGGGACGCCAGGTATGCGGACTGCCCCGTGTCCTGCCCCTGTTCCGCGGCGAGCACCTGCCTCACGGGTGCGAGATCGGACATGGCCTCCTACAGCATCGTCAAGCTCCTCGAGAAGGAGCACGGCATCCCCTCGTCCGCGCGCGCCTATCCGGACATGCCCTGGGAACCGAAGGAAGCGTTCCACGCGCCCGCGGACCGCTACAGAGCCTTCGGGTAACCAGGCACCACTCTTCCGCTCCGTCCGTCCGTCCGTCCGTCCGAACAGGAACGGCACGGGACCCCGGAAATGTCACACGTCCCGGGGTCCCGTCGCCGCAGCACTTCCGTACGCCCGCCCGCGTGACCGGTACCCCACCGCCGAGGGCGGGCGCCGCGCTGTAGCCGGACGCCACCCGCCACGGCCCAGCAGGCAGTCGTCACCAGGACGACTTGGTCACCCCGGGCAGAAATCCGGCATGGGCCTGCTCCCGCATCCGGACCCGGGACAGCCCGAACTTCCGCAGATGCCCCCGGGGCCGCCCGTCCACACTGTCCCGGTTGCGGACGCGCGTGGCACTGGCGTCGCGCGGCTGGCGTCGCAACTCCTCGACAGCGGCCTGCCGGCCCTCCTCGCGCACCCCCTGGCCTCGGATGATCTCCTTCAGCTCGGCACGCCGTGCCGCGTAGCGCCCGACGGTCGCCCTGCGCTTCTCGTTCTGCGCGATCTTGCTCTTCTTCGCCATCAGACCTTCACCCCTCGCGCCCTGATGCGAGCCACCGCGGCCTCGACGCCGATGGAGTCGATCGTCTTGATCGCCTTCGCGCTGAGCGTCAGGCGCACATGCCTGCCCTCGCTCGGCAGCCAGTAGCGCTTGCGCTGGACATTCGGGTCGAACCGCCGCGAGGTGCGCCGGTGCGAGTGGGAGATCTTGTTGCCGAATCCCGGCCGGACGCCGGTCAGTTGGCAATGAGCGGACATGAAAGGTACCTGCCTCTCCTTGACGTCGACCCCCGTATTGAAAATGGAAACCATTGCCATATAGTAGCGCCATGGCTCGCAACGAACTACGCCCGGTCATCAAGCTCCGCTCCACCGCAGGGACGGGCTACACCTACGTCACCCGCAAGAACCGGCGGAACAACCCCGACCGCCTGGTGCTACGCAAGTTCGACCCGTTCGTACGCCGACATGTCGACTTCCGCGAAGAGCGCTGAACCCGCGCTCCGTCCCCGTCACCCCGATCCGAAGGACACCACCATGAAGCCAGGCATCCACCCCGCGTACGGCCCCGTCGTCTTCCGTGACAAGGCCGCCGGCTACGCCTTCCTCACGCGCTCCACCTTGACCGGCGAGCGCACCGTCGAGTGGGAGGACGGCCACACCTACCCGGTGGTGGACGTCGAGATCTCATCGGCGAGCCACCCCTTCTACACCGGCACCGCACGCGTCCTGGACACGGCAGGACGCGTGGAGCGGTTCGAACGCCGCTACGGCCGCCGTGAGGAACGGTGATGGAGGACGACAGGAAGCTGCCCGTGGTCCTCGTCAACGGGCTTCACTCCGACGCCCGCCGCGAGGTGGTGGAAGGGCTTCTCGCCACGGCGCCCAGCAGCGTCGCCCTGCACCACGATCTGAGCACCGCGGACAGGGGAACCGTCCGGCGGACGGTTCGCGACGCCTCCGGCGAGCTGTCGCACGGCGAGGCTCCCCTGGTGAACGACTGCGCCTGCTGCGCCTTGAGGGAGGACCTGATCCCGGAGCTGGAGCGCCTCGCGGTCGCAGGAGTCACCGCGCTCGCCGTCGTCGAACTCTGGGACTCCGTCGAGCCGAAGGCGATGGCCGAGGTCATCGCCGTCCACGGCCGAGGGTGGGCCGAGGTGACCGGCGTGATCACCGCGGTCGACCCCGCTCTGGTCCTGCCCTGTCTCGCGAACGGCGACGATCTGGCGGAGGCGGGACTGTCGGCGGCACCGACCGATCAGCGTACGGTCGGCGACACCTGGGCCCGTCAGCTGGAGTACGCGTCCGTCATCGCCCTCGTCGACAGCGAGGACGCCGACGACCAGGACCGGGCGCTCGTCGGCCAGTTGCATCCGACGGCGCCCCAGGTCCCTGCCGGATCGGAGGCACTGGCGGAGCTGGCCCTCGCGGGCTTCGACGTGGAGGCGGCGGGCGCGGCTCAACACCCCGCCTGTGCCCTGCTCCCCCAGGAGTCGGAGGAGGCCGGTGTCAGCACCCTGGTATGGCGCGAGCACCGCCCGTTCCACCCCGGGCGTCTCTTCGAGGCGCTGGAGGACCTGAGCTGCGCCGCCACCCGCAGCCGCGGCCGTTTCTGGCTCGCAGACCGGCCCGACACGTTGCTGTCCTGGGACGCAGCGGGTGGCGCGCTCTGTGTCGAGAACACCGGCCCCTGGCTCGCTTCCCTGCCGGATGCCGCCTGGGACATGGTTCCTCCGTTCCGCCGCGCCGCCGCCGCACTCGACTGGCACCCGGAGGTCGGGGACTGCTGCCAGCACCTGGTGTTCGTCTCCCCCGGCCTCGACCGCGACGGCCTCACCTCATTGCTGGAGTCCTGCCTGCTCACCGACGCCGAATACGAGGCCGGCCGCGAGGCGTGGAAGAGGCTGCCCACCGCGTTCGGCCCCCTCCTCGACCCGGTCCGCTGACCACCACCCCACCACTACGGAGGAAAACCGATGGCACGCCGCCAAGAGATCCGGAACCCCCTCGAGGCCCGGCCGAACCCGCTCGACGCCGCCGGGATCACGTACATCGACCACAAGGACACGGACCTGTTGCGGACGTTCGTCCCGGACCGCGGGACGATCCGCAGTCGCAGGGTCACCCGCATCACGGCACAGCAGCAGCGCCAGGTCGCCGCCGCTGCCAAGAACGCCCGGGAGATGGCGTTGCTTCCGTACTCCGGCTCTCGCACGTGACCGGCCCCGGGCCGGCCTGCGGGCCGTTCCGTACGGGGTGTCAGTAGTACTGAGCCAAACAGAACTCATGCCCCTCGGGATCGGACATCACGACGACCACGCCCTCGTCGTACTCGTGCCGCTCGCCGGTGGGACTGCCCCCCAGGGAGACGACCTGGGCGATGCCTTGCTCGATGTCGTCCACCACGACGTCCAGGTGCAGGCGCACCTTGCCCTGATTCGGCTCCGTCACGGGCTGGAAGACGAGGCGCGGCTGGGGGTCATCACGGTGACCGAGATAGACCCAGCCCGGCATGGAGGGGCCCGGGGGGCGGTCCAGCAGGACACTCCAGAAGCTCGACACCCGCTCCACGTCGATGCAGTCGACGGTCACTCCCGCCCAGCGGTTGGCCACGATGCAGTCCCCTCGTCGCTTCGTACGTCGTCGGCCCGGGCACGCACGGTCCCCTGCGGGCCTGCGGTGAGCGGCACGGCAGGTGCCCGGTGCCGACCGGCAGATCCTACGGCCACCCCCGGTCGGAGCCGGCGTCCTCAACGGCTCGCAGCCACAGCACGACCTGCGCGCCCGCTCTCAGTCCGCCCGTGGGGCGTAGACGATGTCCGGCCTGGGCGGCTCACTCATGCCGGCGCCCAGGAAGTAGTCCACCTCGTGCGACTGCATGTAGCCCTTGACCGTCATGTCGTTCCGGTACGCGGGGTTGTGGGCGAGGGTGTAAAGGCGTGTGTCCGTCGGCTGGTTCGTGGTGAAGACGATGAGCTCGTCGTAGTCGGCGTCGGTGTACACCGCCTCCTCTCTCCAGTCACCCATGATGTCGCCGACCAGAGTGGGGTTTCCGGCGCTGCCCACTCCTGTCGCCCCGAACTTCGACGTGGTCAGCACCCTCGGGAGGCTGTTGCTCGGTGCGGGACTCCCGGGGTTCCACTTCTCCAGCTTGCCGTTGTTGAGCAGTTCCATGGTGCGGTCGCCGTCCCACCAGATGCCCAGTGCCGGCCAGGGGGCCAGTGAGGTGTCGGATGCCGTCAGCGTGTTGTCAGGCGCGTTATAGACACCGGAGAACGACCACGCCTCCATTCCCGGGTGGCTCGGATCGATGTCCCCGACGAGGCCGCGCCCCACATCGCCGACGCCCTCCTCGCTGTGCTGCCAGATCATGCTGCCGTCGGCAGCGTCGTAGTAGTACTCACGCAGTCCGCTGGGGTTGTCCTGCTGGATGCCGTAGCCCTGGAGGCCGGGACGGTCGGGGTCCATCTTCGCGATGTAGAAGCGGTCCCCGTGGATGACTCCCTCGGGCTCCAGGGAGTAGCGCAGGGTCCCGTCGCCGTTGAGGACGAAACCGATCTCGACGATCTCGTCCTTGCCGTCGCCGTCGACATCGACGATCCGTGTGCTGTGCCCGTCGGGGGCGTCCTGGTCGCCACGCAGCCACTTCCACTGCCGTTCGACGGTGCTGCCGTCGAACCTCCAGGCGGTGGTCATGAGGTTGAAGGCGCCGCTCCCGACGCGGTTCTTCATGAAGGCGACGAGGCTGGGTGTGGAGCCGTCCAGGTAACCGACGCCGAAGCGCGCGTACATGGGCCCGTCGGCGAGGTAGTCGTCCGGGACCGGGGCCGTGGCCCTCGCGGCTCCCGTGCGTCCGTCGAGGACAGCGATGAACTGGTGCTCGTCGTCGCTGTGGGAGAACGTCTCGCCGTCACCGAACGTGACTCCGTTCGCGATGCGGACGGCCACTTCGGCACGGCCGTCACCATCGAGGTCGTGGACGGTGACGCCGTCCCAGTTCCCCACGTCGATGGTGGCCGAGCCGCCCTCGATGTTGTTCTGGTCGGTGCTGTTGGGGCCCATGTCCATGCGCCAGAGCAAGGTCCCGTCGCTGCGGTATGCCTCGATCTTCTGAGGAGACGTCTGGCGGTCCACCACGTAGTCGTACGTGCCGTCGCCGTCGAGGTCTCCGACCCAGGTGAACTTGACGGGGCCGCCCCCCTCGAGAGGGATGCGGACGACGGGTTCCTGGGCATGGTCCGCGGTGAGGGTGAACGCCTTGCCGGCGGACTGTTCCTTGCCGCCGACCACCGGACGCACCCGGTAGCTGTTGCTCTTCGTCAGGTCCGCGTTGCCGTCGACGAAGTTCGTCGCGCCTGTCAGGACCTGGGAGTTGAGCTTCGTCGAGGACGCCCCGTCCGTGGAGCGGTAGACGTTGAACCCCGTGTCCTCGGGGTCCAGACCCAGGAGGCGCCACGAGATCAGCACCTCGGTGCTGTTCCTGCGTACGGCCACCAAGGCGCGGTCGAGATTCTCCATCGTCCGCGCGGCGGCCGCCGTGGTCGTGACCGGCCCCCGGCCGCTGCCGCCGGGGGCGGCTTCTGCCTGCGGGAGGCCCGGGAGCAGCGCTGCGGTTGCCGTGATAACGGCTGCGGCGACGGCCGCCGTCCACCAGGCCGTGCCCGATCGTTGCTTGCGGTGCAGGTGCACGAAGACCTCCATGGCTTCGTCTACGGATGCTGGGGGCCGTTTTCGTCCCGTGCGCGCGCACCACCCCGTTGAGTGATCGCGCTCTCGACTCACCCAGTGTTTCAACATGCTTCGTTTCGACGCATGTTGGTGTCCATCCGCACCGCGCGTCAATGCTTCGGACAGAAGAGAGCCGGGTGTCAACCACGCCCCATGTGCCGCCTCCCCCGGGCTGAAGTTGGACTGAAGCACCTCCCACCTCGCCTCCGGCCCGGACTGCACCGCCGATTGTCCGCTGCATCAGACTGAACGCTAGAGAACCAGATTGAACTTTTCTGTTGACGTGAGCCTGCCTCTGCAGCACAGTGCAGTGGCGCGGCTCGCCGGCAGGTTTTGCCACGCGCACTCCATCCGGCGGCTCGGGGCCATGAGCCGGTTGCGCACGCCGTGCCCCGTCCCGCCCTCCTCCACTCATCCACGGACCAGTTCGGGAAGGGACTCCCCCATGCGTCCGCAAGCCCGCACGACCCGATACACCGGCGGCGTAGCGATGCTGACGGCTCTCACCGCTCTGACGGCGGTCCTCGCCTCACCCGCTCACGCCGACAGCGGCCGACCGCACGAACTCCCCCGCGCCTGCGTCGCCACGGCGGACGGTGTGGACTGTCACTTCGACCTGGAGCCTGGCAACTACCAGGTGTCCGTGCTGCTCGGCGGTGCCACTGCCGGCAGCACGAGCATCAGCGCCGAGCAGCGCAGGACCGTGCTCGCCACGACGGCGACCGAACCGGGACGCGTGGTCCGCGAGAGCTTCACCGTGAACGTCCGGGCCGTCGAGGGCGAGCCGACCGGCGATACCGGTACCCCGGGCCTGGACCTGCGTTTCCGCGGATCCGCTCCGTTGCCCGCCGGACTGCGGGTGACCCCTGCCCGTCACGCCCGGCAGATCCTGCTGGCCGGGGACTCCACCGTCTGCGACCAGCCCAGGGACCCCTACACCGGCTGGGGCCAGGAGCTTCCGCAGCTGCTGCGGAAGGGGGTCTCCGTCGCCAACTACGCCGATGGCGGGGAGAGCACGGTCAGCTTCCTGAGCAACCCGCTGCTCTTCGACGCCGTCGAATCCGGGGTGCGCCGCGGTGACCTGGTCCTGATCCAGCTCGCGCACAACGACAAGTCCACCACCGCTGAGGACTACCGTGCCAACCTGACCGAGATGGCGGAGCGGGTCACGGCACGCGGGGGCGAGCCTGTGTTCGTCACTCCCATCGTCCGGCGGCGTATGCAGAAGGACGGCACCCTCGACGAGGTGGCCCAGCATGTGATGGCGGCGAACCTTCCGGTGGAGATGCGCTCACTGGCGGCCGAGCTGGGTGTTCCCGTCGTCGACCTCACCGCCCGGACGAAGGAACTGGTCGAAGGTCTGGGTATCGAGGCCTCCAAGGACCTCTATCTGACGAAGGTCAACGGGGACAACACCCACACGTCCGTCCAGGGGGCGAAGACCTTCGCGGGGATCGTCGTCGACGAGCTGCGGGGCCAGGGCCTCGTGCCCGCGCGGATGGTGCGCTGACGGGGCGAGGGCCTTCAGGCCCCGGCTCGCGTGCCGCAGGACGAGCGGATGGTGAGCCGGGGCTGCACGAACAGCTGGCGGACGGGGACGGCCTGCGGGTCGGGGGCGTCGAGACGGTCCAGGAGCAGGCGGGCGGCCTGCTGCCCGATCTCGTGTTTGGGGGGTGCGACGGCCGTCAGCGGCACGTCGGCAAGCGATGCGATCTCGTCGTCGTAGGCGATGAGGGCCAGATCCTCCGGCGCCTGGAGGCGGCGGAGGCGCATGCGCCGCATCATTTCGATCGCGTCGTGATCGGAGTGCACCAGCGCTGCGCGGACCCCGCCGGCCAGGCATTCGTCGATGAACTGGTCGTACTGCGCGGCAGCTTCCCCCGACCCCAGCGTGGGCCGTCCGCTGTCGAGCACGGGTGCGTCCCCCTGGAGCCCCAGCCGGTCGACCGCAGCCTCGTGGCCGGCGCGCAACAGGGCCGCGGTGGGGCTGCCGTTCGTGAAGAGTCCCACCTTGCGGTGGCCCAGCCCGACGAGGTGGCGCACGGCTGCGAAGGCGCCCTGCCGATGGTCGGTGGCCACGAATTCGCAGGAGGCGAAGGGGTCGTGGGGCTGCCGTTCCAGCAGTACGTAGGGCAGGCCGGTGCTCTCCAGCTCGTCGAGGGTCTTGTCGGGCAGGTCGTGTCCCCCCGGAGAGGCGACGAGCAGACCTGACGCGCCGGAGGACGCGAGCTCCTCGATGCGCTGCGCGTCGCTCTCGTGTGTGTAGTCGGTCAGGCTGATGACCACCCGGGCGTCGTGTGCGGCCGCCACTTCCTGGACGCCGGCGACCACACGCGGGTAGTAGTACGTCGCCGACGGCACGATGAGCCCCAGGGTCCGGGCCGCCCTGGCCGGGTGTCCGCCTGCGGCGGGTCCCCGCGCGGTGCCGTGTACGGCTCCGGACCCGGGCGTGGCCAGCATCGCGCCGCCGCGCACCCGGCTCAGCGCGCCTTCCTCCTCGAGGTCGAGAAGGTCTCGCCGCACGGTGGCCCGGGAGACCCCGAGTCGTGCGGCGAGTTCGACGACCTTGAGGCCGCCGGAAGCCCTCAGCTCGCTGAGCAGTCGCTCGTGTCGCTGAGCGACGAGCATGTCGGTCATGGCTTCCCCTCCGGTGAACAGATTCTGACAATCTTAGAGGAGAATGATCGATCTTGCTCTGAGCTGGGGCGTTCCGGCCTCACGTGCATTTCCGGCTCAGGCCTTGTCCCCGACCAGGGCAAGACACTGGATGGCGGCGAGCCCGAACTGTGCGCTGGCGTTCGCGGAGAGGCTTGCCTCGTCGACGGGATTGAGGGCCGCGGGGCCCTCGACCCGGTGGGACGTGAAGTCGTGGTCGGCGGGGTAACCCGCGTGTCCGGTGCGCAGTTCCTTCCACGCGCGCGAGGCGAGAGTGTCGTCGTCGAGCTGGTCCGCCGCGTAGGCGGTGGCCCGCGCGTACGCCTGCCGGAGGTTGAGGTTTCCCCAGTCCGATCCCGTGGCCGCCCGCTGTTCGTCCTTCGTGGCGTTGTACAGGCGGCAGAAGTCCACCCACTTGTTCCTGACGACGTCGTCATCGACGAGGGCGACGACCTCGGTCATGACCTCGATCAGTCCGAAGACCGAGCTCAGGGAACCCACGGACACACTGGGCTCGGCGGGGCCGGAGAACTTCCCGTCCGCGAGGTTGTACGTGACGTCACCGCTCTGCACCCATCCGTTGGGCAGCGCCGCGATGGTGGCGGCACCGTTGACCAGCTTCGTGCGGGCGATCGATCTGCCGTGCCGCTCCCACTCGGTGAGCCAGGCCATGGCCAGTGCGCCCCAGTCGGTGGTCTTTCCCACCGGCATCGCCTTCGGGTCGGGTTCGAAGGGGTCGCCTTCCTCCCTGAGCTTTCGTCCGGGGTCGAGGACGAGGAAGCTGCGGTCGGAGTCGACGAGTTCGTGCAGGACGTCGCCGACGCGTTCGTCCGCGGTGAGGAAGTAGAAGATGCGCTTGTAGGAGGCGTTGCTGATGCGTACCTGCTTGGCGCTGTCGCCCCAGTGCATGACGCCGTGCCGGGTCCCCAGGCCCTGGTACTTGCCGATGTGGTACATGTCCACCTCGCCGGTGTGGCGGGTCATCGCCTCGGCGAAGCGGAAGGCCTCGGCGTCCCCGGTGCGCAGGTAGTGGTACCAGAGCCACAGGTCGGTGGAGAGCTCGGAGTTGTCCCAGGCGTAGCCGCCGACGTCGTAGGACCACGTGTGCCGGTCGCCGTCGTAGCTGTGCATGATGTCGCCGTAGTCCCAGAAGCCGTACCAGGAACGCTGGTCCACCTGTTCACGGTGGTAGCGGTGGATGGCCTGGAGCTTGTCCTCGATCTCCGCCTTGGCCGGCACCGAACGGTCCACCGGGCTCCACGAACCGAAGATCTTCGCGCTGTGGTTGTGCTCGGGGCTGCTGGCGAGCAGGGGAGGCGTCGCGTTCGCCGCCGCGAGTGAGGCGAAACGCTCGGCGGTGGGCGTTGCCTCCAGAGCCCAGAAGGTCATCTCGGTGGTGCGGGCGACGCCGTAGGGGGTCCCGAAGCCCGGTTCGTAGTCCTCGTAGGTGATCTCCAGGCCTTCCAGCTGCTCGGGGTAGGTGTCCTGCCCCATGCCGTCGTGGTAGAAGCGCAGGTCCATGGCTTCGGCGCGCGGCGACCACATCCACACCGTTACCTGGGCCTCCGTGTCCGCCGCACCCGCGATCTCCAGCTCGGTGGGGTGCAGTTGCCAGAAGTTGCGCATGCCGAAGGCGAGACCGCCCGTGGGTGAGCCCACGTAGCCGAGACCTTCCGCGCGCTTGCCCCCGTCCACGCGGACCCAGGAGTGGCCGGGCTTCGTCCGCTTGTGGATCTCGAAACCGTTGGCGTTGAGCTGCCGGAGGCTGTAGTCGCCGAACGCGGGGATGTACTGCAGACGGGAGGTGACACGGTTGTCCCAGGTACTCGTGCCGGGAGTCGCCCTGCCCTCGTGCTGTGCCGTACGCACGGCCGCGCCCGGGTCGCGTCGCAGCCCGGTGATGCCGCGGACGGCCTCGGAGAGCACACCCTGGTCCTGTCCGGCGAAGCGGATGTGCCGGTCGTGCAGCTCACCGCGCATCGGCACACCGAACCGGATACCGAGACCACTGATGAAGTCCTTCTTCTCGTCGCCGTCGAACACGAAGTTGTGCACCGTGCGTATGCCGTCCGATCCGGCGTACAGGTAGAAGCGCACGACGAAGGGCAGCCAGGCCCGGCGCCCCTTCCTGTGCTTCCCTTCCACCTTGATCACGGCGCGTACCGGGCCGTCCTGCTCGACGGTCACGGTGCTCACGATGCCGGTGTACGACTCGGACTTGACCACCGGTGACGGCTCGGTGCCGGGACGGTCCTGGCGGGAGGCGATGAGGTGGCCGTTCCTCGCGATCACCGTGCTTCCGCGGCGGATCGACTTGATGACGTGATCGCCCCTGCGGGGGAAGACCACTTCGATCACGCCGGTGCTCACGGTGATCTGGTCACGTCCGCTGTGCACCGTGACGGCGGTGGCCGGCCGGGCCGCGGTCCCGGCCGACAGCCGGTAGCTCTCGCTGCGGTCTCCCGCGCCGCTGATGGCGTGGGCGGTCCACTTCACGGAGCCGTCCGGCCACCAACCGGTCGTCCAGCTCTGGACGGGGACGTCCTTGCCGGACTCCGTGGTCAGCGAGAACGACTGATCGGATGCGAACGACCCCGCGGGCCAGGGCACTCCCCACGTGGTCCCGCCCGCGAGTTCGGCCGGGGCGTCCTTCTCCAGCCAGCGCAGGGTGACCGGGTCGTGGCCGTCGGCCTGGACCGGGGCCGCGGCCGGCCGGCCGTGCGGGCCGTCCGCGTGGGCACCTGCCGTGGAGCCGAGCCATGCGACCGCTCCTCCCGCGGTGGCGGATGTCAGTACGGACCGTCGACTGATCTGTCCCACAGTGTTCAACTCCTCTGAGCGGCGCCTGAGCGCTCACCGATGGACGGATTCCGAAGTAAGAGGTGGCCGGGCGTCCGGCTCGCGGACCGTCGACGTCACATCGCTGCGCGGGGGCAGGTGACGGCGAGCCCACGAAGGCGGAGACGTGGGGCTGCCCTGGAGGGCACCGGCCGCGAGGCGACAAGTCCGTCCGAAAGTCGGCCTGTTGCCTTCAGCGGCCCGCGCCGCGGTCACATGCTTACACCAGACGAATCACATGGACCAGAGTTGAAGCAAAACGCACGGCCGACGTTTCCCAGCAGTCGACCCTTCTTGGCCCGCAGAATGCGTACGAGACGGCATACACCAGGCAAATGTACTCCCTCGACAGGCTCGCATGAATCCCGCTGCCATCGATACCGGCCGCCTCAGGCCCGCATCGGCGCTTCACCAATGCCGCCAATGAATCAAGTTGAATCTTTGTGAAGCCTATTGTTCGGACCGTGATGGACGTGCACAATGCAGGACGTCGCACCGCCTGGGCTGTGAATCGTTCCAGGATCGACTCCACCGGAACGCGTACAGGTATCTGTCGACCTGTCACATGAGGGGAACGCATGCCCGTTCAGCTGTCAGGGTCCGTCGGCATCCTCTTCCAGGGAGACAGCATCACCGCCGCCGGTCGCGTCCCAGGCGACGACAACGACCTGGGACACGGCTACGTCAGGCTGATCGCCGACGCACTCGCCGTCTCGCATCCCTCGTCACGGGTCCACAACCGGGGCGTCAGCGGCAACCGTGCCGCAGACCTGCTCCAGCGCTGGGACTCCGACACCCTTTCTCTGCGCCCGGCCGTGCTGTCGGTGCTCGTCGGCGTCAACGACACCTGGCGACGCTACGACCGCGGCGAGACCACGTCCCACGAATCCTACGAAAACACCTACCGCGAACTCCTGCGGCAAGCGGCCTCTCAGGGGACCCGGCTCGTCCTCGTCGAGCCCTTCCTCGTGCCCGTCCGTACCGAGCAGTGGGCCTGGCGCGAAGACCTCGACGAGCGGATCCATGTCGTACGCCGGCTGGCGAGGGAGTTCGACGCGTCGCTGCTCGCCGCCGACGGTCTCCTCCACCAGGCGGCGCAGGAAAGCGGTGACCCCTCCGTCATCACGGAGGACGGTGTTCATCCGACGGCCGCAGGCCATGCGGTGCTGGCACGCGCGTGGCTGCGTCTGGTGCGGTGACACGGCGGACCGCCGTACGCCCCGCCCGTCCGGCGGCCTCGACGCGCGGGGTCGCGGGGCAGCCACCGACGACGTGTCGCCGCCCATGTTCTTCGAAGGAGCCTGATCTTGTCCTCGATGCCATCCACCCGTCCTCGTGCCGCCGTCGTGCTGAGCAGAGCGCTCAGGCACGACGTGTTCGGCCCCACCGGCTGGGCCGAACTGACCGAGCTGGCCGATGTCGTGGCCGAGTGCGAGGACAGCCGCGCGCTGAGTCTGCACCCCCGCCGGCACGAGGCCGAGGTGCTGATCACGTCCTGGGGTATGCCGCGGCTTACGGAAGACCTGCTCAGGGAGCTTCCCTCGCTGAGGACGGTGGTCCATGCCGCCGGCTCCATCCGCAAACTCATCAGCGAGGCCGTCTGGGCACGGAGCATCGTCGTGGTGTCGGCCGCCGACGCGAACAACGAACCGGTGGCCGAGTACGTCTACGCCCAGACCGTCCTCGCCCTCAAGGACGTCCACCGCAGAGCGCACCGGATCAGGAGCGAGGCGGAACTGCCGCCGCTGGACGGGATCCCGGGCATCTACGGGCAGCCCGTCGGTCTGGTCTCCTTCGGTTCGGCCGCCCGCAAGGTCGCCGCACGTCTGCGTCACCTGGAGTCCGACGTGATGGCCTGGGACCCCCACGTCCCACCTGAGACCCTCCGCCGGCTGGACGTCACGCCCGTCGCCGAACTCGACGAACTGTTCACCCGCTCCCGTGTGTTGAGCATCCACGCTCCACTGATCCCCGGGCGGACGGAGAAGCTGATCACCGGTGAGCTCCTTCGGCGTCTTCCTCAGGGGGCGACGCTCATCAACACCGCACGCGGCGCGGTGGTCGACGAGGACGCGCTGGCCGACGTACTGCGCGAACGCCCGGATGTGTACGCGGTGCTCGACGTGACCACACGCGAGCCGCTGCCCCCGGACTCACCGCTCCACGCACTGCCCAACGTCATGCTCACCGGTCATGTGGCGGGCACCGTGGGGGCGGAGCGCCGGGCCATGGGCCGGCTCGTCGTCGAGGAGCTCCGTCGCATCGCCGCCGGCTCCCCGCCCGCCCATGCCGTCTCCGCCCACGCCTCACTGCTACGCGCCTGAACACCCCGCCCCCGTCGGGCGGATCGTGTCCCAGGTGTTGACCACACTCTGAAAACGTTTTAATTTTCCGTCCACTTCACACCACAGCCGAGGAGGCTCCGTGGCAGCGCTGCTGCGCGAGCGCCCCGGGAAATCGGCCCACAGCCGCGCTTCCCATTCACCGCCAGGCGCTCAGAACAAGCAAAAACGTTTCCAGCACAAGCGAAGCATCGCGCTGTCCCTGCTCATGTTCGGCAGCTTCGCCTACTTCGTCGTCTTCCACTACGGCGCCCTCGCCGGCAACGTCATCGCCTTCAAGGACTACGTCCCCTTCGACGGAATCTGGGGCAGCGCGTGGGTCGGAGGCGACAACTTCCAGCGCATGCTGGAGGACGACGCCTTCTGGCATTCAGTGGTCAACACGATCGTGATCGCGGTCCTGCAGCTCGTCTTCTACTTCCCCGTCCCGCTCGCCCTGGCCCTGCTGCTCCACAGCCTCACCTGGGGCACGGTCCGCCGCTTCGTCCAGTCGATCGCCTACCTGCCGCACTTCGTGTCGTGGGTGATCGTCGTCGCCCTCTTCCAGCAGGTCCTCGGCGACACCGGCATGGTGAACGGCTACCTCCAGGACGCCGGCATCCACACGGTCGACATCATCGGCAACCCCGACGCCTTCAAACCGCTCGTGGTCGCACAGGTCATCTGGAAGGACGCGGGCTGGGGCACCATCATCTTCCTGGCGGCCCTGTCCCAGGTCGACGAGCAGCAGTACGAGGCGGCCGCCATCGACGGCGCGGGCCCCTGGCGCCGCTTCTGGCACGTCACGCTGCCCGCCATCCGGCCGGTCGTCGTGCTCCTGCTCATCATGCGGCTGGGCGACATCCTGTCCGTCGGCTTCGAGCAGATGCTCCTCCAACGCGACGCGGTCGGCCCCGGCGCGGCGGAGATCATCGACACCTTCGTCTACTACCAGGGCATCGTCGGCGGCGACTACGGCTACGCCGCGGCCGCCGGCCTGTTCAAGGGCCTCATCGGGGCCGCACTCGTCTACGCGGCCAACAAGGTGGCACACCGCCTCGGCGAGCAGGGGGTCTACAGGTGAGCACGCACGTACGCCCCGGGTGGATGGAGAAGCCCCGCCCTCTCACACAGGCCGGCAAGGCGGTCGCCCTCGTGGTCGTGGTGGCGCTGGTGTGCGTCCCCTTCCTGACGATCCTGTCCACCTCACTCGCC
Source organism: Streptomyces sp. NPDC060209 (assembly GCF_042728155.1). NCBI lineage: Bacteria > Bacillati > Actinomycetota > Actinomycetes > Kitasatosporales > Streptomycetaceae > Streptomyces > Streptomyces sp. NPDC060209. The sequence continues at coordinate 8,797 of NZ_JBHWZS010000047.1, read as the reverse complement.
TCGCAGCGCGAGGTGGTGGACAACGGCGGCTGGGTCCTGTGGCCGACCGAACCGACGCTCGACGCCTACCGCGACATCCTGGACGGCGGGATCGTCACCCACGCGCTGGGGGTGAGCATCGGCGTCACCGCCGTCGGTACCGCACTCAGCCTGCTGTGCACGGTCTTCCTGGCCTACGCGCTGGCCCGGCCCAACGTGTACGGCAGCAAGCCGGTTCTGCTGCTCGTCCTGTTCACGTTCCTCTTCCCGCCCGGCATGATCCCCAGCTTCCTGGTCGTGAAGGAACTCGGCCTGCTGGACTCCTACGCCTCGCTGGTCCTTCCGGTGCTGGTCAATGTGTTCAACCTCGTCGTGCTCCGCGGGTTCTTCCAGGGCATCCCCGAGGAGATGTACGAGGCCGCCCGCCTCGACGGAGCCGGCGATCTGCGCATCCTGTGGTCCATCGTGCTTCCCCTGTCCAAGGCCGCACTCGCGGTGGTCGGCCTGTTCTACGCGGTGGCGTACTGGAACTCCTGGTTCTACGCCTCCCTGTACATGGAGAGCGACCACTGGCCGCTGCAGCAGGTCCTGCGGACCTACGTCGTCGCCGGTGAGGGCCTGACCGACACGACGACGGGTGAGGGCACCGTCAGCGCTCCGCAGACCGTGCAGATGGCGGTCCTGGTGATCGCCACGGTCCCGATCCTGCTCGTGTACCCGTTCCTCCAGAAGTACTTCACCAAGGGCGTGCTCACCGGCGCCATCAAGAGCTGACCTTCCCCTTCACGAGCCGCACTCCGAAAGGTCGAACAGCCATGCCCAGAATGTCCAGGCGCACCGTTCTGCGCACCATGGCGGCCACGGGCGCCGCAGCCGCCGTGCCGTCCCTCCTCACCGCCTGCTCCAGCTCCTCGAGCGGCGGCGACGTGTCCAACGCGGGCAAGAAGCTCGCTGCCTGGCCCGAGTACCAGGCGGCGCCGGGTGCGAAGCCCGACCTCGCCCCGACGGAGTCCGGGGTCCAGGCCGGATACACCAGCTACCCCGCGGACCTCGCCAAGACGGTCAAGCGCACGCCGGGCGACGGGAGCACCATCAGGGTCATGTCCGTCACCTTCGGCACCCCTCCGAAGCCGGCGGCGGAGAACCAGTACTGGCGTGCCGTCGAGAAGGCGCTCGGCGTCAAGATCGAGTACACCGTCATCCCGCAGGCCGACTACCAGAAGAAGATGGCGACCGTCATGGCCGGAGAGGCCGAGTCGCTGCCCGACATCATCAACATGTTCTCCGGCTACGTCCTGCCCCGGGAGGCGCAGTTCGTCCAGAAGAGGGCCCAGGACCTCACCCCCTACCTGTCCGGGGCGGCGATCAGCGACTACCCCAACCTGGCGGGCATTCCCGCTGCCGCCTGGCACGACATGGGCCGTATCGGCGGCCGGCTCTACGGCGTCCCCCTGGAACGCCCGGTGACGGGCTCGACCCTCTGGCTGAACCAGGACATGTTCACGGACGCCGGTATGAAGGAGGCCTGGGGCTCGGAGGACTTCGCCTCGGTCGCGAAGAAGGCCACCCAGGGCAAGTCCTACGCCTTGGGCGCCGCCAAGGGCTCGCTCTTCTGCAACGCGGTGCACTCCGCCGCCCACGGAGCCCCGCAGGGCTGGGCTGTCGACAAGGACGGCACGTTCCTCCCGAACTACACCGACGAACGGTACAAGGCTGCCGTCGCGTTCCAGTCGCAGCTGCGCAAGGACGGCTCCTACCATCCGGACGCGACGTCGCTGTCCTCCCCGGATCTCACCACGCTGTTCCTGAACGGCACCGTCGGATCCATGCAGAACGGATTCGGCGCCTACACGAGCCTCTACCCGGACTCGAAGGGGCTGCTCACCCCCGCCCCGGCCGTGCCGTACAGCGTGGACGGCACCCCGGGAGGTGCCGTCGCCGCCCGCCGTTCCTTCGGCTACACCATCCTGAAGAAGGCGAAGAAGGAACGCATCGAGATGCTCCTGCGCCTGCTCGACCACCTGGCGGCGCCGTTCGGCTCCCAGGAGTGGGAGCTGCTGCAGTACGGCGTGGAGGGCGTCCACTTCACCCGCGGCAAGGACGGCTCACCCCGGCGCAGCACGCTCGGGGAGGTGGAGAACATCACGAACCTGCCCTTCCGCTACCTCGCGGAGGGACCGCAGGTGCTGTTCGTCCCCGGGCGGCCGGAAGCGGTCCGCGCGCTGCACTCCTGGCAGCAGAAGGTCGTGCCCCTCACCATCCGCAACGCGTCCTACGGACTGGTCTCCCGCACCGACGTCGCTCAAGGAACCACCCTGAGGGCGCTGATGGAGGACACCGTGACCGCGGTGGTCGCCGGCCGGTCGTCGATGGCCGATCTCGATGCGGCGGTCAAGAAGTGGCGCGGCCAGGGCGGCGACAGAATAGCCGAGGAGTTCGCGAAGGAGCGCGCCGCCAACGGCTGACGGCGGGCGCGGGCGTCGGACACGGGAACGAGAGGAACGAGCATGGCGGCGAAGGGTCGGGTCACCATCCGCGAGGTCGCGGACCGGGCGGGGGTGTCCCCTGCGACGGTCTCCCGCGTACTGAGTGGCAACTACCCGGTGCCGCCTGCCACTCGTACACGGGTGCTCAGAGCGGCACAGTCCCTCGACTATGTCGCCAACGCCCACGCCAGGGCCCTGGTGGGGGGTGGCCGCAGCATGGTGGCCGTCGTACTGCGGCAACTCACCAGCCCCTTCTACGCGCAGGTGGCCGAGGGGGTGGAGGCCGAGGCTTCGGACCACGGCAGGCTGTGTCTGGTCGGGTCCACCGGTGGAGATCCTCGCCGGGAGACGGAACTCGTACAGCTCATGCGTGAGGAGGGCGCCGGGCTCGTCATTCTGGTGGGCGGGATCGTCGAGGACGACGCCTACCGGGAGCGGGTGACACGTTATGCCCACGCCCTGAATGCGGCGGGGTCGCGTCTCGTGCTGTGTGGCCGCCCCTCCCCCGACCCCCGACTGCCCGCCGTCGTGGTGGAGTTCGACAACGAGGCCGGGGCGCATGCCCTCACCGGCCATCTCGTCTCCGCGGGCCACCGGCGCATAGTGTTCCTCGGCGGCCTGCCGGGCAACACCGCCCTGGACGCGCGGGTCGCCGGCTACCGCGCCGCTCTGGCGGCCCACGGGCTCGGCGCCGGGAGTGAGGACGTCATCGACTGCGGCCTGGGCCGTGACGCCGGATACCGGGCCATGGCACAGCTGTTGACCCGGCGCAGCGACTTCACCGCCGTCTTCGCCGGGGACGACATGGTGGCGGCCGGAGCTCTGCGCGCCGTATCGGACGCCGGGTTGCGTGTCCCCGACGACATCTCCGTGGTCGGTTACAACGACATCCCGCTGGCCCAGGACTTCGATCCCCCGCTCACCACCGTCCGCACGCCCGCCGAGGAGCTCGGACGCGCCGCCGTGCGGCTGGCGCTCCGCGAGCCGGACGGGCTTCCGGCCTCGACCCGCCATGTGCTGGGCACGCACATCGTCGTGCGGAACAGCGTCGCCGCCCCCGCGGCCCACCGTGTACCGCGCATCACTGGAGGACTAGCTCCCGCATGACCGCTCCGCACCGCACGCACGACACGTACGCCCAGCCCCTCCCCGACACCCGGCTCTCGCCGTTCACGGGATACACCCGAGCCCACTGGGAGAGCCACGCGGACAGGCTGCTGGCCGGTCTGCTGCCCTATGCCACCCCCGACTTCGCCCAGTTCCGGCTTCCCGGCCGCACCGGGCACGCGGGGGCGTGGTCGGACGGGCTGGAGGGTTACGCCCGTTCGTTCCTGCTCGCGGCGTTCCGTACAGCGGGTGCGCAGGGCCGTGACGCTCCCGGGAGCACCGCCGTCACCGACCTCATCACCCGTTACGCGACGGGCCTCGCGGCGGGCACCGATCCCCGCCACCCGGAACGCTGGCCGCAGATCACCGACCGCTCGCAGCCCATGGTGGAGGCCGCGTCCATCGCGGTCGCCCTGCACGAGACACGCCCGTGGCTGTGGGACCACCTGCCGGACGCGGTCCGGCAGCGGGTCGCCGCATGGCTGGAGGGCTTCGTGGGCGCCCGGCCCAACGACTCCAACTGGCGACTCTTCCAGGTCATCACCGAGGAGTTCCTCGCATCGATCGGCGCCTCGTACCGGCAGAGCGAGATCGACTCAGGTCTCGCCCGCCTCGACGACTGGTACCGCGGCGACGGCTGGTACACCGACGGCGACGGCCGTAAGTTCGACTACTACAACGCTCTGGCACTGCACCTCTATCCCGCGCTCTGGTCGCGCATCGCCGGCGACCGCGCGGACGCCGCCCTGGTGGCCACCCACCGCTCCAGGATGCGGTCGTTCCTCGATACCCATCAGCACTTCTTCGGCTCGGACGGCGCGCCCGTCCACCAAGGGCGCTCGCTCACCTACCGGTTCGCCACCGCTGCTCCGCTGTTCGCCGGTGCTCTGGTGGACGCCTCCCCGCTGCCACCCGGCCGTACCCGCCGTCTGGCCTCCGGGGCCCTCCGGCACTTCGCCGACCGTGGTGCGCCGGACGGCGACGGGCTGCTGAGTCTCGGGTGGTACCGCCCCTTCCTGCCCGTCACGCAGCCGTACTCCGGTCCGGCCTCTCCCTATTGGGCGAGCAAGGCGTTCCTGGGGCTGCTGCTGCCGGCCGAGCACCCGGTGTGGACCGAGACCGAGGAGGCGGCCCCTGTCGACGTGTCCGACCGGCATCTGGCCCTCCCCGCTCCGGGCTGGCTGCTCCACTCCACGACCGGCGACGGCATCGTCCGCCTGGTCAACCACGGCAGCGACCGGCTGCCCCCGTCGCCGGCGGCGGCCCATCACAGCCCGCACTACAGCCGGTTCGCGTACTCCAGCGTCACGGCGCCGGAGACACCCCCCCAGGGCGAGCCGGACGGGCCGGACAACCACATCGCGCTGGTCGGGCCCGAGGGGCCGCCGACTCTCCGGAGCCGAATCCATCCGCTGCACACCGGCGATCGGCACGCCTCGTCCTGGCACACTCCCTCGGCCGGGGGAGGCGAGGGCGGGTACGGCCCGGGAATCGTGTCGACCAGCGTCGTGCACGGCCCGTGGGAGATGCGCGTACACCGGGTGCGGGCGGCTGCGGGGCTCTGCGTACGGGAAGGGGGCTGGGCCGTGGCGTGCGACGACGCTCCCCCCGTGGGGGAGACCGGCCCGGGCTGGGCCGTGGCCCGCAGAGCCGACGGGCTGACGACGGTGCTCGTGGGGGTGCTCGGGTGGGACGAGGACGGGCTCCTGCCGGATGGCGAGGTGGAGCAGGCATCCGACCGGAACGCCGTCGGGTACTTCTCGGCGACGCCCCTGCTGCGTCTGCCTCACCACCCGGGCGGCACACGGCTGCTGGCCACCCTCGTCGTGCTCACCTCGGATCCGCAGGTACACAAGGACGTCCCGGGCCTGCGCCGCCTCGCCCGCGTCTCCCCCACAGCCCACGGCATGATCGAGGTCCGGTTCCCCGACGGCACCAGCATCTGCGTCCAGGGAGGTCCGCCCACCGCTCACCCTGACCTGGACCTGGACCTGGCAGACGGTTCGCCGCCCGGAGCATCCCGCGGCTGACCCCGTGTCGCCTCGAACACCCGTCGGGCAGGGTGCCGCACTACCCGAACCACGATCCATAGGTTAGGTTAGGCATACCTAAGTAGCCGTAATGAGGTCTCCCCGCCCGCTCCTCTGGAGAACTTGGATGCGTCCTTTCAACTCCCGCGTCACACAGCCCACCCCCGCCGAACGCGTGCTGGCGATCCTGACCGCAGCCCATTCGATGACGGTGGTGAGCGACGGGCTCGACCCCGTCGAGGTGCACCGCCTCGACGGCACGGCCGCGATGGGCCACATCCACCTGCACGAACCGTCCGAGGCCGGCACCACCCGAACAGGGCCACGCATCCCTGTCCGGCTGGAGTTCACCGACATCGCGCCGACGCCCGTGCGGGACCGCACGCGCGCCCGCGTCACGGTGACAGGCCTGCTGTCGGCGCCGTACAGCACGGAGTCCGCGGAGAGCACCTGCATGGAGTTCGGCCAGGCGGTCTTCGAGGACCACAGGGGCCGCACCTTCGTCACGCTGGACACGCTGCAGGAGACGGCTCCCGATCCGATCGCCACCAGCGAGGCGGCGATGCTGACCCATCTCGTGGACGACCACGGCGAACTCGTCCCGCTGCTCCTCCGCCTCGTGCAACCGCAGCCGGACAAGGGAGCTACGCGCATCCTCCCGCTGGCGATGGACCGTTACGGCGTGACGCTGCGTCTGGAGTACCCCGGCACCCACCGCGACGTCCGCCTGCCGTTCGCGAAGCCCGTGGCCCGGCTCGACCAGGCCGGCCCTCAGATCCACGCCCTGCTGGCCGCCGCCCGTCGCGCTTCCCACCGCAATCAACTGCTCGCCTGACCACGGGCCGGAGCACCGCGCGGCACCTCTCGGCCACAGGCCCTACGGAGTGGAGGCGATCGCAGGGCGCCAGGTGTGCAGGACGACCGCTGTTCCCGCCACGGTCCGGTCCTCGTACATGGTGATCACTCGGCCGGGCTTGAGGTGCTGCCACCGCGGCGGGTCGAGGGGAGCGAGTCGTACGACAGGCTGCCCGCCGGGCCCCAGGAAGGGCGTCAACTCCACCCAGAGCCTTGCGATGTCGAGGACCGGTTCGCCGGCCGGGGTCCGGTTCCCGATGTCCCACATGGGCCGCAGGACGCCGTGACCGGAGAACGGCGTCCGGCGTCGCGCTTCGGCAGCCGGGCGGAGGGTGAGACCGGCCTGGATGATGCCGTTGCGGGTCTCGTAGCAGCGCCAGTGGCACCGGGCGGCACTCCTCTCCAGCCGCGCCTGTTCGGCGGCGGTGGCCAGGGTCTCCCAAAATCTGAGGGGAAGCGGGGGGACGTCACCGAGCTCCTCCAGCAGCCCGAGCGCCACGTCCCACTCGTCCCGAGTGAGGTGGTCCCAGACGTCGTTCACCGTCATGTCGTTCCCGGTGGCCCTCTCCTCGGGAACCAGCAGAGAAGCCGCTTCGAGCAGCTTGATGACGTCCATGCGCCGATTCTGGACCACGGGTCCCCGTCGGCGGCTCGAGATGCGGGTGCCGGCGGCCACGCAGCCGCGCCCTCCAGGACGTCGGCGCAACGCCCGCCGTACCGGCTGGGGTCGGGCAGGTCGCTGCGGCGGCCCTGCGCGCAGCCCTGACGTTGCCTCACCTAGAGGAACTAGGCTATACCTAGGAGCCCTAGGACGGGAGGACACATGGCACGCGTCGGGCTGACGGCGGAACGGGTGACGATCGCGGGCGCCGAACTGGCGGACGAGGTCGGGTTCGAGCAGGTGAGCATGTCGCAGGTGGCGCGACGGCTGGGCGTGAAGGACGCGAGTCTGTACACGCACGTCCGCGGCCTGGAGGATCTGCGCGGACGGATCGCGCTGCTGGCAGCGGACGAGAAGACCATCCGCATCGCGGAGGCGTCTGCCGGGCGGGCGGGCAGGGACGCGCTCATCGCGTTCGCCGACGCCTGGCGGACGTACGCCCGCGAGCATCCTGGCCGCTACACGGCGACGCAGACTCCGATCCAGATCGATCCGGGGCTGGCCGCAGAGGCACGCGGACCTCGCCGCGCGGTCGAATTGACCTACGGCATGCTGCGCGGCTACGGACTCGCCGAGCCTGACCTCACCGACGCGGTCCGATTGCTGCGCAGCACCTTTCACGGGTTCGTCGCCCTGGAGGCCGCAGGCGGGTTCGCGCACACGCGTTCGCCGCAGAAGTCCTGGGTGCGCGCCCTCGATGCCTTGCACACCCTCCTGGAGCACTGGCCCCCGTCCCGAGAAGGAGACTCCTGATGACCGGACCGACCATCGGCAGCCTGCGCGTCGACGGCGCGAGCCTGCACTACGAGGTGCGCGGCCGGGGCCCGCTCCTGCTGCTCATCCCCGGGGGGACCGGGGGCGCGGCCTCCTTCGACGGCATCGCCGAAGACCTGGCCACCGAGTACACGGTCGCGACCTACGATCCGCGGGGCATGTCCCGCAGCACGCTCGACGACCCCGAGGCCGAGCAGCGGGTGGCCGAGCACGCCGACGACGCGTTCCGGATCCTGGAACTGCTGTCACCGGACCGGCCCGTCCGGGTCTTCGGCGCAAGTTCGGGTGCGATCGCCGCCGTGCACCTCGTCACCACCCGCCCCGAACGGGTCCGACGCGTCGTGGCGCACGAACCGCCGGTGGTGGAGGTCCTGCCGGACGCCCCTGACCACCGCGCGCTCATCACACGCGTACAGGAGACGCTCCGCACACAGGGGCTCATGCCGGCCATGGCCGCGTTCGCAGCAGGGCTGCGGAAGGACGGCGGAACCGCCGAGCCCACGGCCGGGATCAGGCTTCCGCCGGAGGCCGCGGCACGGGCCGAGCGGACGATGTCCGACCTGCCGTACTTCGTCGGCCGTATCGTTCCCGGCTTCATGTCCTACGCCCCGGACATCCACCGACTGCGGGCGCTGTCGGACCGGCTCGTGCTCGCCTGCGGCCGGAACTCGCACGGGGAGTTGCCCCACCGTGCGACCGCCTTCCTGGCCGAGCGTCTCGGAGCGGAAATCCTGGACTTCCCCGGCGGGCACACCGGCCTGACCACGCACCCCGCCGAGTTCGGCGAGCTCCTCAGTAAGGCCTTCCGCGCCTAAAGCGTGTTGCAGAACGCTCGCAAGGATCACGTAGGAGCCCAGCCGCAAGAACGAACTGGGGGCGATAGGCAGCGAAAAGCAGGGCATAGC
>NZ_JBHWZS010000046.1:0-39673 GCF_042728155.1 Streptomyces sp. NPDC060209 | reverse complement strand
GGGCGGGACGGGCCCCGCCCGCTTCGGCGCCTGGCGCAACCTGGCGTCGCAGCCGCAGACCAGGCGCTACCGGGCCGAGCCCGACGGCACCGAGTACGAGATCGCCTACCGCACCGGCCGGGACGGCACCCCGGCCCCCGGATCGGGCGAGCGGGTCCTCGCCGCCCTCCCCGGCGCGGTCGTCCTCGAAACCGGGGGTGTGACCAGGCACTTCACCGTCACCGCCCACGGCGACCGCGCCTATGTGGACACCACGTCCGGCTCGTACGCCTTCACCGCCCTGCCGCGCTTCACCGACCCCGCCGAACGCACCGAACCCGGCTCACTGCTCGCTCCCATGCCCGGCACCGTCGTCCGCCTCGCCGATGGACTGGCCCCCGGCGCGGCCGTCGAGGCCGGGCAGCCGCTCATCTGGCTGGAGGCGATGAAGATGGAACACCGCATCCTCGCCCCCGCCTCCGGCACCCTCACCGCGCTCCACGCCGCCCCCGGACTCCAGGTCGAGGTCGGCGCTCTGCTCGCCGTCGTACAGGACGCATCCGCGCACGCACCCGCGCACGCACCCGTGCACCAGGAGGAGACGACCCCATGAGCACCGTCCTCGAAACCGAAGAGCACAAGGCCCTCCGTGCCGCCGTCGCCGCCCTCGGCAGGCGCTTCGGCCGCGAATACACCACCGACCTGGCCCGCAAGGGCGAACACCCCCGCGAACTGTGGTCCGAGGCGGGCAAGCTCGGCTACCTCGGCGTCAACCTCCCCGAGGAGTACGGCGGCGGGGGAGGCGGGATGGCCGAGCTCTCCATCGTCCTGGAAGAGCTCGGCGCCGCCGGCAGCCCCCTCCTCATGATGGTCGTCTCCCCGGCGATCTGCGGCACCGTCATCGCCCGCTTCGGCACCGAGGCCCAGAAGCGGGCCTGGCTCCCCGGCCTCTCCGACGGCTCCCTGACCATGTCGTTCGGCATCACCGAGCCCGACGCCGGATCCAACTCGCACCGCATCACCACGACGGCCCGCCGCGACGGCGGGGACTGGATCCTCAACGGCCGCAAGGTCTTCATCTCCGGCGTCGACATCTCCGACGCCACACTGATCGTCGGCCGCACCGAGGACGCGAAATCCGGCAGCCTCAAGCCCTGCCTCTTCATCGTCCCCCGCGACGTCCCCGGCTTCACCCGCACCCACATCGACATGGAACTGCAGGCCGCCGAGAAGCAGTTCGAGCTGGTCCTCGACGACGTACGGCTGCCCGCCGGCGCACTCGTCGGCGAGGAGGCGGACACGGGACTGCTCCAGCTCTTCGCCGGACTCAACCCGGAACGCATCATGGGCGCCGCCTTCTCCATCGGTATGGGCCGCTACGCCGTCGAGCGGGCCGTGGAATACGCGAAGACCCGCACCGTCTGGAAGGGCGCGCCCATCGGCGCCCACCAGGCCATCGCGCACCCGCTCGCCCAGGCGCACATCGAGCTGGAGCTCTCCCGCCTGATGATGCAGAAGGCCGCGAAGCTGTACGACGAGGGCGACGACATCGGCGCGGGCGAGGCCGCCAACATGGCGAAGTACGCCGCCGCGGAAGCCTGCGTCAGGGCCGTCGACCAGGCCGTCCACACCCTCGGCGGAAACGGCCTGACCCGCGAATACGGGCTCGCCTCCCTGGTCACGGCCGCGCGTGTCTCCCGTATCGCGCCCGTCAGCCGGGAAATGATCCTCAACTACGTCTCCCACCAGACCCTCGGCCTGCCGAAGTCGTACTGAGGACTTCGGTCGCTCCCGGGTCTCCCCATCCGCCCCCGGCAGGGGCGATTCTGGCTCTCCACCCGCGTCGAAGGGGACCGCCATGGTGTTCCACAGCGAGTACGCAGACGTCCAGCCCCTCGAAACACCCATCCACGAAGCGGTCCTCGGGAACGCCGCGGACTTCGGTGACACGCCCGCCCTGATCGACGGCACCAACGGAATGACCGTCACCTACGGCCAGCTCGACACCTTCCACCGGCGTATCGCCGCGTACCTCGCCTCGGCCGGCCTGCGCAAGGGCGACGTCCTCGCCCTGCACAGCCCGAACACGATCGCCTACCCGCCCGTCTTCTACGGGGCGACCCGGGCCGGCGCCACCGTCACCACGATCCACCCGCTCGCCACACCCGAGGAGTTCGCGAAACAACTCGAGGACTCGGCCGCCCGCTGGATCGTCACCGTGTCCCCGCTCCTGGACACCGCCCGCCGGGCGGCCGAACTCGCGGGCGGCATCGAGGAGATCTACGTCTGCGACCAGGCCGAGGGCCACACCTCCGTCCTCGACATGCTGGGCTCCACGGCCCCCGAACCCGAGATCGCCTTCGACCCGGCCGAGGACATCGCCGTACTCCCGTACTCCTCGGGCACCACCGGCACCCCCAAGGGCGTCATGCTCACGCACCGCTCCATCGCCACCAACCTGGAGCAGCTGCGGCCCTTCGTCCCCCTCGGTGAGCGCGACCGGATCCTGGCGGTTCTTCCCTTTTTTCACATTTATGGGCTCACTGCCCTCATGAACGGGCCGCTGCGCTACGGCGCCACGGTCGTCGTCCTGCCCCGCTTCGACCTCGCCCAGTTCCTCGAAACGATCCAGACCCACCGCATCACCGGCCTGTACGTCGCCCCGCCCATCGTCCTGGCCCTCGCCAAGCACCCGCTCGTCGGCGACTACGACCTCTCGTCGCTGGAGTACATCGTCAGCGCCGCCGCACCCCTGGACGCCGCACTCGCCGTCGCCTGCTCCACCCGGCTCGGCGTCCCCGCCGTACGGCAGGCCTACGGCATGACGGAGCTCTCACCCGGCACGCACGTCGTCCCCCTCGACGCGGAGAACCCGCCGCCCGGCACCGTCGGAAAGCTGCTGCCCGGCACGGAGATGCGGATCGTCTCGCTCACCGACCCCGGCATCGACGTCGGCAGCGGCACCGACGGCGAGATCCTCATCCGGGGCCCCCAGGTGATGAAGGGTTACCTCGGCCGCCCCGAGGACACCGACGCCATGATCGACACCGACGGCTGGCTGCACACCGGCGATGTCGGCCGGGTCGACGCGAACGGCTGGCTGTACGTCGTCGACCGGGTCAAGGAACTCATCAAGTACAAGGGCTATCAGGTAGCCCCCGCCGACCTGGAGGCCCTCCTCCTCACCCACCCCTCGATCGCCGACGCCGCCGTCATCGGGGTCTACGACGCCGACGGCAACGAGGTGCCCAAGGCCTATCTGGTCCGCCGGCCCGGCGCCGGAGACCTCACGGCGGAGGACGTCATCACCTACGTCGCCGAGCAGGTCTCCCCTTACAAGAAGGTCAGACAGGTCGAGTTCATCGAGGCCGTACCCCGCGCGGTGTCCGGCAAGATCCTGCGGCGCGAGCTGCGCGACAGGGAGAAGCAGCGATGACCCTGGCACCCCCGTCCCACGACCGGGGCATCACCACCCTCACCCTGGACTCGCCGGCCAACCGCAACGCGCTCTCGGCGGGCCTCGTCGGCGAGCTCTCCGAAGCCCTGGCCGGCTGCGCGGGCGACGACGCCGTACGGGCCGTCGTCCTCACCCACACCGGCAACACCTTCTGCGCGGGCGCCGACCTGACCGCACCGCCCGAACCGGCGGCGTTCGTCGCCCTGATGCGCGCGATCGTAGCCCTGCCCAAACCCGTCGTCGCCCGGGTCACCGGCCACGTCCGGGCCGGCGGCCTCGGGCTCCTCGGGGCGTGCGACATCTCGGCGGCGGGACCGGACGCCACCTTCGCCCTCACCGAGTCCCGCCTGGGCCTCGCCCCCGCCGTCATCTCCCTGCCCCTGCTGCCCCGCCTCGACCCGCGCGCCGCCACCCGCTACTACCTCACCGGGGAACGCTTCGACGCGACGGAGGCCGCGCGCATCGGTCTCGTGAGCCTCGCCGCCGAGGATGTGGACAAGGCGCTCGTACCGGTACTCGACGGACTGCGCAGAGCGTCGCCCCAGGGGCTGACGGCATCGAAGGAGCTGGTCACGGCTACTGTGCTGAGGAGTTTCGACCAGTACTCCGAAGACCTCATCGCCCGCTCGGCAGCGCTCTTCGCCTCCGACGAAGCACGGGAGGGGATGACGGCCTTCCTGGAACGACGGGATCCCTCATGGGTGCTGTGACACCTCCCAGAACCCCCGCCGCGAAGTCCCCCAAGCAGGACCGCAGCCGCGTCACCCGCCAGCGGCTGCTCGAAGCCGCGGTCGCCTGCCTCGCCGAACACGGCTGGGCAGGCTCCACCGTCTCCGTCGTCGCCGAACGCGCCGGGGTCTCACGGGGCGCGGCGCAGCACCACTTCCCCACCCGCGAGGACCTTTTCACCGGCGCCGTCGAATACGTCGCCGAGGAACGCTCCGCCGCCCTGCGCGCCCTGCCCGTCCAGGGCCGCACGGCGGTGGTCGCCGCCCTGGTCGACCTCTACACGGGCCCGCTCTTCCGGGCCGCGCTCCAGCTCTGGGTCGCCGCCTCGAACGAAGCCCAGCTGAGGCCCCGCGTCACGGAGCTGGAGGCCCGCGTGGGCCGCGAGACCCACCGGATCGCCGTGGAACTCCTGCGCGCCGACGAGGCCCGGCCCGGGGTGCGCGAGACGGTCCAGGGCCTCCTCGACATGGCCCGCGGCCTGGGCCTGGCCAATGTCCTGACGGACGACAGGGCGCGGCGGGAGAAGGTGGTCGCCCAGTGGGCGGCGCTCCTGGACGAGGCGCTCGGCTGACGCCGCCGGCCAGGACTCGCTGGGAAGGCAGGGACAGACAGCGGCACTATATGTCCGACATGGGCGTCCGTAGCCTCCCTACGACCAACAATTTGCCTCCCCCGCCCCCTCAGTTCGCCAGGTCCGCGAGCTGGTCGTAGCCCTCGATCTCGCGGGGGTCGCGCGTGCCGGGGCCGACGTACGTCGCCGAGGGGCGCACCAGGCGGCCGGTCCGCTTCTGCTCCAGGATGTGCGCCGACCAGCCGGCTGTGCGGGCGCAGCTGAACATCGACGTGAACATGTGCGCCGGGACCTCGGCGAAGTCCAGCACGATCGCCGCCCAGAACTCGACGTTCGTCGCCAGGACACGGTCCGGACGGCGGGCGTGGAGCTCCTCCAGGGCCGCCTTCTCCAGGGCCTCCGCGACTTCGAAGCGCGGGGCGGCCAGCTCACGGGCCGTGCGGCGCAGGACGCGGGCCCGGGGGTCCTCCGCGCGGTAGACGCGGTGGCCGAAGCCCATCAGGCGCTCGCCCTTGTCCAGCGCCTGCTTCACGTACGCCGTGGCGTCGCCCGTCCGCTCGATCTCCTCGATCATGCCGAGGACCCGGGAGGGGGCGCCGCCGTGCAGGGGGCCCGACATGGCGCCCACCGCTCCGGAGAGGGCGGCCGAGACGTCCGCACCGGTGGAGGCGATGACGCGGGCGGTGAACGTCGAGGCGTTCATCCCGTGTTCGGCGGCCGACGTCCAGTAGGCGTCGACTGCCTTGACGTGCTTCGGGTCCGGCTCACCGCGCCAGCGGATCATGAACCGCTCCACCACGGACTCCGCCTTGTCGATCTCGCTCTGCGGGACCATCGGCAGCCCCTGGCCGCGGGCCGACTGGGCCACGTACGACAGTGCCATCACCGCGGCCCGCGCCAGGTCGTTGCGCGCGGTCTCCTCGTCGATGTCGAGCAGCGGTTTCAGACCCCACACCGGGGCCAGCATGGCGAGCGCGGACTGTACGTCGACGCGGATGTCGCCGGAGTGCACGGGGATCGGGAAGGGTTCGGCGGGCGGCAGACCGGGGTTGAACGCCCCGTCCACCAGCAGACCCCAGACGTTGCCGAACGACACGTGGCCGACGAGGTCCTCGATGTCGACGCCGCGGTAACGGAGCGAGCCGCCTTCCTTGTCGGGCTCGGCGATCTCCGTCTCGAACGCGACGACTCCTTCAAGTCCGGGTACGAAGTCGGACATCGGGCGGCTCCCTCGACTCGGCGGCTGTGAGAAGGCCACGAAGGCCTGTCCACGATACTGGCGGGTTACCACGACGCGGGGAAGGGTGACGTCCGGCACAGCCTCCCGGCTCGCGGACCGGCGATCGCGCCCCTCCCCGCAGGGAAACCGGCCCGCTGCGGCAGGATGGCCCCGTGCCCACAGCAGATGCCACTCCGTCTTCCGCTTCCGCCTCCTCTCGCGTCCCGTCATCCGATTGCACCACCGATCCGGCCGCGATGCGCGAGCAGTACCGCTCCGAGGACTTCACCGAGAAGGATCTCGCCGCAGACCCGATGGACCAGTTCGCCCACTGGTTCCGCCAGGTCGCCGGGGGCGGCGCGCTGCACGAGCCCAACGCGATGGTGGTCTCCACGGCCGACCCGCGGGGCCGGCCGTCCTCGCGGACGGTGCTGCTGAAGCACTACGACGCCCGCGGCTTCGTCTTCTTCACCAACTACGGATCCCGCAAGGGCCGCGAGCTGACGGCGAACCCGTACGCCTCGCTGCTCTTCCCCTGGCACCCGCTCGCCCGCCAGGTCGTCGTCACCGGCACCGCGGTCCGCGTCGGACGCGAGGAGACCGTGGCGTACTTCCGTACCCGACCCCACGGCTCCCAGCTGGGCGCCTGGGCGAGCGACCAGTCGACGGTGATCGGTTCCCGGCAGGAGCTGGTCGGCCGCTACGAGGAGCTCGCGGCCCGCTACCCGGAGGGCGAGAAGGTCCCCGCGCCTCCGCAGTGGGGCGGCTTCCGCGTCGTGCCCGACGCGATCGAATTCTGGCAGGGCCACGAGAACCGGCTGCACGACCGGCTGCGGTACGTGCGGGAGAGCCCGGAGGCCGACTGGCGCGTGGAGCGCCTCTGCCCGTGACCCGTCAGCCCGCCTCCCCGCCGGACGGACCGGGAGGCGGCGGCAGGAGCCTTACGAGGTCGAGAAGGTCGGCCTCGGTGATCTCCTGGCCCAGGAACACCGTCCGGTACACGACGTAACCGATCCAGCTGTCCACGATCGCGTCCAGCGGCAGCCCCTCCGGCAACCGGCCCCGGGCCACGCCGTTCCGCATCAGCCGCGCGGCGGGTTCGGCGTGTGCCTTGAGCAGGTCCCGCAGCTCGGCCCGCCCGGGCTCCCCGCGCTCGGTCAGCGCACCCGTCACCACGCTGGGGTCGCCGAGCAGGGTCAGGGTCCGCACCAGATTCCGCAGCCAGAGCAGCGCGTCCTCGCGGACGTCGCCCGTATCGGGAGCCGGGCCCGGGGCGAGCCGGTCCGCGACGGCCTCGGTGATCACCGCCGCCTTGTTCGGCCACCAGCGGTAGACCGTCATCCGGGCCACCCCGGCCCGTGAGGCGATGCGGTCCATCGTCACGCCCTTGTAGCCGAGCTCGGCCACCAGCTCGCGCGTGGCCTTCAGGACGGCCTCATGGGCGTCCGGGTCGCGATGAGGGCCGCGCCGGGGACGTGAGGCGGCGGGGCGGTCGTCGTCCATGGGACCTCCGGGAGCGGGGCTTCGGGCACAGCCGGAATATTTAGACTGTACGTACTGTCTAGTCTAGTGTCATTCGGCACATCTCAGCGTGGAGGTTCAGTCATGGAAGACCGGTTCAGCGGCAAGGTCGTCCTCATCACCGGCGGCGGTTCGGGTCTCGGCCGCTCGGCGGCCGTCCGGGTCGCGTCCGAAGGCGCCAGGCTGGCCCTCGTCGACGTCAGCGAGCAGGGCCTCGCCGACACGGCGGCCGAGGTGGAGAAGGCGGCCCCCGGTGCGGAGGTCCTGCGGATCACCGCCGACGTCAGCTCCGAGGCAGACGCGCGGCGGTACGTCTCCGCCACGGTCGAGGCCTACGGACGCATCGACGGCTTCTTCAACAACGCCGGCATCGAGGGCAAGCAGAACCTCACCCAGGACTTCGGCGCCGACGAGTTCGACCGCGTCGTCTCGGTCAACCTCCGCGGTGTGTTCCTCGGCCTCAAGTACGTGCTCCCGGTCATGAAGGGCCAGGGTTCAGGCGCCGTCGTGAACACGGCCTCCGTCGGCGGCATACGGGGCGTGGGCAACCAGTCCGGCTACGCGGCGGCCAAGCACGGCGTCGTCGGCCTCACCCGGAACTCCGGTGTGGAGTACGGACAGTTCGGCGTGTCCGTCAAGGCGATCGCCCCCGGCGCCATCATGACCCCGATGGTCGAGGCCTCGCTCAAGCAGATCGACGCGGACGACTGGGAGAAGGCCGGCGAGGCCTTCGTCAGCGTCAACCCGATGAAGCGCTTCGGCAGGCCGGAGGAGGTCGGCAACCTGGTCGCGTTCCTGCTCTCCGAGGAGTCCGGCTTCATCAACGCCACGGTCATCCCGATCGACGGAGGCCAGTCCGAGCAGTACTGAGTCACCCTGCCGGACAACGCAGGAACCCGCAGGCTCTGGTCCCTCCTTGCGGAGGAGCCGGCCGGACTTACCGGCGAGCCTGCGGGTCGGTGACTGCTTGGGTTTCGGCAGACAACCTGCCGAGGTGCACGGTGTGCGACGACGGGCTGTCAGCCCGCAGCCACCTCACGAATCCGATAAGACTGCACTTTTCGGATCACCTCCTTTCAGCGTGTGCCCACAGCCTAGGAACGTCCCCGCGGCCGCACAACCGAATTAACGGGACCACCGGTGGACACCGGATTTCCTGGAAGTGGCTGTGTGGTGGCTCACGTTCGAGTTCAATGGTCTGACGTGCGGCAATGCGGAACGCGAAGCGGAATACGCCCTGCAGGAGGTACGGAGTGAGTGCTTCCAGGAGCACCGGGACCACCGACGCGCTCGGTCCGGACGAGGACCCCGAGCGGGAGCCGTCGACGGCGGCGATTCCGGGGTCCCGGCTTCTCGCCGCGCTGCTCGACGGGATGGACGCCGCGCTCTGCGCGTTCGACGCGAACGGCACCATCACCCACTGGAACCGTGAGGCCGAACGGATCCTCGGCTGGACCGCCGCCGAAGCCGTCGGGCGGCGCGGCTTCGCGGGGTGGGCCGTGCGAAGCGCGGACGCGGGCGACGTGCAGGGGCGGCTGCTGGCCGTCATGGACGCACCCGGGCGACAGGTCCACGAGTTCGCGCTGCTGCGCAAGGACGGCGGGCGCGTCCTCGTACGGACCCAGTCGTCGGGGGTGCGCGGCGAGGACGGGAAGCCCGCCGGGGTGTACTGCGCGTTCAGCGAGGTGCACGCGCAGATCGATCTGGAGCGTTCCATCGCGCTCAGCGAGGCCCTGTTCGAGGACGCGTCCTGGGGCGTGGTCGCCGTCGACGTCGACCTGCGCCCGACCGTGGTCAACGCGTACGCCGCCCGGGCGCTGGGCGGCGGGCGCACCACGCTGCTGGGACGCCCGCTGGGCGAGCTGATCGTGCAGGGCGTCGAGGATCTGGAGGGCGCGCTGCAGCATGTCCTCGCCGAGGGTGCGCCGCCCGCCCCGGCCGAGCTGTGGGTGACCCTGCGGACAGCCGAGGGTGACCGGCGGCGCTGCTGGCGCAGCGGGTTCCTGCGGCTGGCCTCGCCGCTCACGGAGGAGCCGGTCCCGCTCGGGGTCGGCTGGCTGTTCCGGGACGTCACAGCGGCGAAGCTCGCGGAGCAGGAAGCGGACCGGGTGCGTTTCCGTGCGAACCAGCTGCACCGGGCGGCCCGCCAGGCTGCGGAGTGCGAGGACCCTATGGAGGCGGCGACCACGTCGCTGGACTACGCCCTGGCGGGGTTCGCCGACCATGTGGTCGTCGATCTGCTGGCCGGTCCGGCGGCGGGGGAGCGGCTCGTACGGGCCGCGGCCACGCCGTCCGACGCGCCGGGGCCCTGCCTGCCGGTCTCCGGTGGCTCGCTCCCGGTGCGGTACGCGCCGGGGCACCCGGCACTCCAGGCCGTGGAGCGCGCGGGCTCCGTCCGCGCCGCCGCGCCGGCGGGTGCGGGCGAGGCGTGGGCGGTGGAGCACCAGTGGCCGGGTGACTCGGTGCACGCCCTGTGCGCGGTGCTGCGGAGCCGGGGGCGGACGCTGGGGGTGGTGACGTTCCTGCGCGCGGCGAACCGCAGCGCGTTCGAACGCCCCGATGTGATGTACGCGGAGAGCGTGGCGGTCCGGGTCGCCTCGGCGGTCGACCTGGCCCGGCTGACGGACGGGCCGGGCGCCTGAGCGCGACGGCGCGTCAGACCGTGAGCACCGGGCGGGTGCGGGGCCGCCGTGCCGCTCAGTGCCGGTAGAAGATGCGGTCGCCGTACTCCCGCATCACACGCCCGTTCCACTCGTGCCCGCCGTCGACGTTGCCCGAGCGCAGCAGCGGCGGTTCGATTCCGCGGGCGACGAGCTCCTCCGCCGCGGTGGCCATCATGGCCTGCATCAGAGCGCTGGTGACGACCGTCGAAGCGGGCGCGAAGGGCGTCTCGACGCCCTCCGTCGCCAGTTCCGCGTCACCGATCGCGATCTTGCTGTCCAGCACGATGTCGCAGTGGTCCCGGAGGAATCCGCCCGAGGCGTGCCGGGACTTGGTGCCCGTCGTGTACGCGACCGAGGTGACCCCGACGACCGTGAGTCCGAGCGCACGCGCGTTCTGTGCCATCTCCACGGGCAGCGCGTTGCGCCCGGACAGGGAGATGATCACCAGCAGGTCGCCGGAACGGGCCGGGCTGGAATCGAGCACGGCACTCGCGAGACCGTCCACCCGCTCCAGCGCCGAGCCGAGCGTGGCCGGCATGACGTCGACGCCGACGGTGCCGGGCACCGCGAGCAGGTTCATCAGGGCCAGTCCGCCCGCCCGGTAGACGACGTCCTGTGCGGCGAGCGAGGAGTGCCCGGCGCCGAAGGCGAAGAGCCGGCCGCCCGCGGCGACGGTGTCCGCGATCGCAGCTCCCGCGGCGGCGATCGATCCGGACTCCTCGTCGCGCACCCGCTCCAGCAGGCCGATCGCTGCGTCGAAGAACTGACCGGCGAGCT
This sequence comes from Streptomyces sp. NPDC060209, assembly GCF_042728155.1. Classification (NCBI taxonomy): domain Bacteria; kingdom Bacillati; phylum Actinomycetota; class Actinomycetes; order Kitasatosporales; family Streptomycetaceae; genus Streptomyces; species Streptomyces sp. NPDC060209. Next base: position 28,757 of record NZ_JBHWZS010000046.1, on the reverse strand, counting down.
TGCTGTCGCTCATCGAGGAGGCCTTTCCTGCGGGTGGGGGGTCCGTGCGGTGCCCGTGTCGCGGATCACGTTGCGGTCTGGACCAGTGGGCTGTCAATAGCGCCCGGGACCGGTCGTCCGCACGGACTCCCGACGGCGGGGCACGGTTGTCGGTGCTATGCGTCAGAATTGGTGCAGGGCCATCGCACGACGACTTCATGTCACAGCATCGAGGGGCACGTATGTCCGGACTGATCGACACAACGGAGATGTATCTCCGCACCATCCTCGAGCTCGAAGAGGAAGGCGTGGTCCCCATGCGCGCCCGGATCGCCGAACGGCTGGACCAGAGTGGTCCGACGGTCAGCCAGACGGTGGCGCGTATGGAGCGGGACGGCCTGGTCCAGGTCGCGGGCGACCGCCACCTGGAGCTGACCGAGGAGGGGCGCCGCCTGGCGACACGGGTGATGCGCAAGCACCGGCTCGCCGAGTGCCTGCTCGTCGACGTCATCGGCCTCGAGTGGGAGCAGGTCCACGCCGAGGCCTGTCGCTGGGAACACGTGATGAGCGAGGCCGTGGAGCGCCGGGTGCTGGAGCTGCTGCGGCACCCGACGGAGTCTCCGTACGGGAATCCGATCCCGGGCCTGGAGGAGCTGGGCGAGAAGTCCGAGGCAGATCCGTTCCTGGACGAGGGCATGGTGAGCCTGGCCGAGCTCGACCCGGGTGCGGAGGGCAAGACCGTGGTCGTGCGCCGGATCGGTGAGCCGATCCAGACCGACGCACAGCTGATGTACACGCTGCGGCGGGCGGGCGTGCAGCCCGGTTCGGTCGTCAGCGTGACCGAGTCGGCCGGCGGGGTGCTGGTCGGTTCCAGCGGTGAGGCGGCCGAGCTGGACGCCGAGGTCGCCTCGCACGTCTTCGTCGCGAAGCGCTGATCAGCGGTTGTGCGCGCATCGGCGGCCTGACGCAAGTGCAGGCGCCGGTGCGGATGCACGTGCAGATGTGAACCGGTAAGCCCGCTTTCTGTTTTCCGCCCGGAATCGCAGCGCCCGGGCGAAACGCGTGCCAGGCTGTGGCCAGGCATATGACCTGAGGGCGCCGGCGGAATCTGCCGCGCGGTCGGGGAGGGAGCAGGGAATGCGCCCGTCGCACTGGCACGTGCACCGTGAGGTGACTGCCGGGCTTTCCGACGCCCTCATGCTCCCCCGGGCCCGCATGGCCCTGCGGGGCGTTCGATCTACCGTGGTGCGCCCTCGCGTCGCCCCGGTGGTCCGCCGTGAGCGCGGACCCATGTGTTCCTGGACAGGGGGCGGCCCCGGCGCCCGAAGGTGCCGGGGCCGGTCCTCCCCTGCGCTGACCCGGAGCCCCGAGCTCTCGAGGTCAGTCCCCGCGGACCCCTGTCCCCGAGTGGTCCGCTTCCCGGAGAAGGTCTCCCCTGGGGGGCCGTCGTCAATCCTGAACCGCTGTCACTCAAACGTGGGATGTTGCGAGCCGGAAGCGAGTTTTCGAATAAAGGTTCGATAGTCTGGCACGCACGAACACACGGTGATCGAGGACCAGAAGGGGGCGCCAGAACCTATGGTGCGGCGCATCGATGTGACCGGGTCGGACGGCGTACGCCTCGCGGCCTGGGAGTTCGCCGATCCGCCCAAAGGGCGCGCGGAGTCCGGGCAGGCCCCCGGGATCTTAATGCTGCACGGGCTGATGGGCCGGGCCACGCACTGGGCCTCCACCGCCCGCTGGCTCTCCGAACGCCACCGGCCGGTGGGCCTCGACCAGCGAGGCCACGGGCGCAGTGGGAAGCCGGCCGACGGCCCGTACACCCGCGACGCCTACGTCGCGGACGCCGAGGCCGCGATCGAACAGCTGGACCTCGCCCCCGTGACCCTCATCGGGCACTCGATGGGTGCGCTCACCGCATGGCAGCTCGCCGCGAAGCGCCCCGATCTCGTCAAGGCGCTGATCGTCTGCGACATGCGGGCCTCCGCGCTCGGGGCGGCCTCGCAGCGCGAATGGGAGGACTGGTTCAACGCCTGGCCGCTCCCCTTCGCGACGCTCGCCGAGGTGCGGAAGTGGTTCGGCGAGGACGACCCCTGGGTGGAACGGCCCAACCCCTCGCGCGGTGAGTTCTTCGCCGAGGTGATGGCCGAGGGCTCCGACGGCTGGCGGCCCGTCTTCTCCCAGGAGCAGATGCTGACGTCCCGGGCCACGTGGGTCTACGACGCCCACTGGGAGGAGCTGGCGCAGGTGCGCTGCCCCACACTGGTCCTCCGCGGGATCGACGGAGAGCTGGGCAGGGCCGAGGCCCAGGAGATGGTCCGCGTCCTGCCGCGCGGGCAGTACGCCGAGGTGGAGGACGCCGGCCATCTCGTCCACTACGACCGGCCGGAGGACTGGCGCAGGGCGGTGGAGCCCTTCCTGGAGCAGCTCGCCGAGGGCTTCCGGGACGACAGGGAACCCGTCAGCTCCTGATCCCGGACGTCCCGTCCCCGTCGGCCGCGTAGTCCCGTATGCCCCTGTGGCCCGGCCCTCAGCCCTTGCTGACCGCGGCCAGGATCTCCGGGAGCCGGTCCGCCGTGCGCGGCGCCGCCAGCCGTACGCCCAACCACCCGATGAACGCCCCGTACACCGCTCCCACCGGCAACAGGAGCCACAGCTGGTCCTGACGGCCCGCCACGTGCAGCCAGATCGTCAGCGCGATCACCGGCCCGCTGAGCACCGCGGCCGCCACCATGCCGCCGAGGATGGAGATCCAGGCGAGCCCTGCCTGCCCCGGCACGACGTTCTTGAACGCCCCGTCCTGCGGAATCGAGTACGGGAACAGCGCCGACGCCAGGGCGCCCGTCGCCAGCATCGCGCCGAGCAGCGCGAACGACAGCCCCATGACCCCCGGCAGCGCCGCCCAGTCCCCGAGCACCGCCGCGGTCACCACCGTCACCAGGACCGTGTACGGCAGGGTGATCAGCAGCAGGGCCAGCGCCCGCGCCCGTAGTTCGAGGAAGGCGTCCCGGGTCGAGGACACCGACAGCGCCACCATCCAGAAGGCGGAGGTGTCCTGCCCGAACTGGTTGTACATCTGCATGCCGAGCATCCCGGCCGCGAAGCACGCGAAGTAGACGGACCCTGAACCCTGCACCGCATTGAGCACCGGCACGATCAGCCCGATGGCCAGCGCCGTCACCCAGGCCGCCTTGGTCTTCGGATCCCGTACGACGTACCTCAGGCTCCGCTCCATCACCGTGCCCGTGCGCCCCTCGGGAAGCAGCGAGAAGACACCGGAGCGGCCCGTGCCGGAACGGCCGGCCGACGGTTCGGCGGCGGCGATCGTGGAGCCGTCCGGCGTCGTCATCAGCTTCACGAGGCTCCGCTCCCACAGCCACATCAGGCCGCCCAGCGCGAGCACCGAGAGGAGCAGCTGCCCGAGCGCGGCTCCGTACGCCCCCTCGGAGGCTGACCCCACCGCCCCGAGAGCCGAGGCCGGCGGCAGCCAGCGCACCACGTCCGCGACCGGTTCGAGCGAGGACAGCCCGCCCGCCCGGCCCAGGCGCTGCGCGCCGAAGTTGACGAACTGGATGCCCACCGCGATCACCAGCCCGCTGAGCACCGCGAGGTCGCGGCCCTTGCGGGAGGTCAGCAGCCGGATGTTGGCCGTGGCGACGGACCTCGCCAGCGCCACGCACACCAGCAGCGTCAGCGGCACGGCGATCACCCCGAACACCGCCGCGGCCGCTCCGTGCGCCACCGCGATCACCGAGCCGAGGGCCAGGGCGAGCGTGAAGAGCGGCCCGATGCCGATCAGCGACGCCGCCAGCAGCGCCCCGATCAGCGGACGGGGCCGCAGCGGCAGCATCACCAGCCGGCTCGGGTCCAGGGTCTCGTCGCCGCTCGGGAAGAACAGCGGCATCACCGCCCAGCCCAGCGCCACCACCGCGGTCAGCAGCACCACCAGGGTGCCCGCCTGCGCGTGGCCGCGCAGCGCGACCAGGCCGATCACCTGGCCCACCGCGAACAGCACCGTCACGACGAGGGACGCGATGTAGGCGGCACGCCGCCCGGACGACTGGCGCAGTCCGTTGCGCAGCAGCGTCAGCTTGAGCCGTACGAAGACGGGGACGAGCCCCTGGCCGCGTACGGCCGGGACCGCGGCACCCGCCGGGGCGTCCAGCACCGTCATCGGGCACCGCCCAGCCAGTCCAGGGACTGCCCGGTGTCCCGGGCGCCCGCGCCGACCAGTTCGAGGAAGGCGTCCTGCAGGGAGGCGGCCTCACCGCGTACCTCGGCCAGCGTGCCCTGGGCCCGGATCCGTCCCGCCGCCATGACGGCCACCCAGTCGCAGAGGGACTCGACGAGTTCCATCACATGGCTGGAGAAGACCACGGTCGCGCCGGAGCGCGTGTAGCGCTCCAGCACCCCGCGGATGGTCTGCGCCGACACCGGGTCGACGCCCTCGAACGGCTCGTCGAGGAAAAGGACTTCGGGGTTGTGCAGCAGCGCGGACGCCAGCCCGATCTTCTTCCGCATACCGGTCGAGTAGTCCACGACCAGCTTGTGCTGCGCCCCCGCGAGATCCAGGACGTCGAGCAGCTGGGTGGCACGCTTGTCCACCTCCGCGCCGGGCAGCCCGCGCAACCTGCCCGTGTAGCCGAGGAGTTCACGCCCCGATAGACGCTCGAAGAGCCGCAGCCCCTCCGGCAGCACCCCGATCCGGGACTTCACCTCGACCGGGTCCCGCCACACGTCGTGGCCGCCGACCTCGATCCGGCCCATGTCGGGCCGCAGGAGTCCGGTCACCATCGAGAGCGTGGTGGTCTTCCCCGCGCCGTTGGGGCCCACCAGGCCGATGAACTTGCCTGCGGGCAGCTCCAGATCGATTCCGGAGACCGCGACCTGTTCCCCGAACCGCTTCCACAGCCCCTCCACCCGCACGGCGGGCGCAGGCGTCGTAGCCACACCCGCCGTGTCCGTCGCGCCCGCACTGTCCGCCTGGTCCGGCATGGCACTGCCTTTCGATATCCCCGCCTGTGGGGACCACCCTACGAAAGACGTGTCCGGGCGTCGGCCGCTTCCCGGGCGCAGGCGTACGCGAGCGGGCTGATCAGCTCGTCCGCGTCGGGCAGCCACAGGTTGGCGCGGGAGGGGCGGCGGGCCCACTGCACGGCCCCGCGCCCGGCCACCCGGGTCGGCGGCGCGGCCACGTAATGGCCCTCGCCGCGCCCCACCAGGCCGAGCGCCTCGGCGTCCCAGCCCAGGTGGCGCACGAGCTCGGGTGCCTTGGCCGCGGCGCCCGGCAGGGCGAAGAACAGCATCCGGCGGTCGGGGGTGCGGGTCACCGGGCCGAGCGTCAGGCCCATCCGCTCCATCCTGGCCAGGGCCAGGAAGCCTGCGGACTCCGGTACGTCCAGGGCGTCGAAGGTCCGGCCGGCGGGCAGCAGGACCGCCGACCCGGGCTGCCTGGACCACATCCGGCGGGCCGCCGCGGCACTGCCGGTCGCCTGGCCCGCCCAGTCCGGCCGGGTGGGATGGGCCCCGGGGGCGGCGCAGCCGGTGTCACCGCAAGAGCAGCGCTCCGCCCCTCCGACGGCCTCGAGCCAGGTTCCCGGGAACACGTCCCAGTGCCGCTCCTGGGCGTACCAGGCAGCGGCCTCGAGCAGCTGTTCACCTCGCTGTTGGGGGACCTGGGCGGCTTCCGTCACTCCGATGGGCTCTTCCACGCCCACTCAACTCCCGGCGCCACCTGGGGTTACGGGCGCACGCGCGCCCTTCGCGACGGATCGATCCTGCACATGGGGCGCACGGGTGCACGGTCGGGGGCGCGTGGGAGGAAGCGCACCGGTGTGCGGGTAACCACTTGCAGGACTGTGCCAACTCGCCACCGCTCGTACCCGATACAGATGAATATGCGCATTTCTTGTGCCGTGCCGGGCAGTGATGCCTTCACTGAATCACTGCGGTCTCAGGGGGAAATATGGCAGCCAGGCCTCTCGTCGCCCGCCAGCCGAACGAACGGCTGCAGACGCTCATCCAGGAGGCGGCGTCCTCCAACGCCGGCCTCGCACGCCGGGTCAACATGGTCGGGGCGGAGCGGGGGCTCGATCTCCGCTACGACAAGACCTCCGTGGCCCGCTGGCTGCGCGGACAGCAACCACGCGGCAGGGCGCCGGGAATCATCGCCGAGGCGATCGGACGCAAACTCGGCCGTACGGTCACGATCGACGAGATCGGCATGGCCAACGGCAAGAGCCTGGCCTCCGGGGTCGGTCTGCAGTTCGCGCCCACCGTGCTCGGCGCCGTCGAGCAGGTCTGCGAGCTGTGGCGCAGCGACGTGGGCCGCCGGGACCTGCTGTCCGGATCGTCGGTGGCCGCCTCGGCCCTGGTCGAGCCCAGCCGGGACTGGCTGATCACCGGCGCCGACCCGCAGGTGGCGCGGACCTCCGGGAGCAGGGTCGGCATGCCGGACGTGGCGGCGGTGCGGGCGATGACGGCCGCGCTCGTCGACCTGGACCACCGATTCGGCAGCGGACATGTGCGGCCCGTACTGGTGCACTACCTCAACAGCGTGGTGTCCGGGCTCCTTTCGGGGTCGTACCGCGAATCGGTCGGCCGCGAACTGTTCGGCGCGGTCGCCCGGCTCACCGAGCTCGCCGGGTACATGGCCGTCGACACCGGTCAGCCGGGGCTGGCCCAGCGCTACTACATCCAGGCGCTGCGCCTGGCCCAGGCCGCGGGCGACCGCGCCTACGGGGGCTATGTGCTGGCGGCTTCGATGAGCCACCTCGCGGCCCAGCTCGGCAACCCGCGCGAGATCGCCCAGCTGGCCCGGGCCGCGCAGGAGGGCGCGCGGGGGCGGGTGACCCCGCGGGCGGAGTCGATGTTCCATGCGGCGGAGGCCCGGGGCCACGCGCTGATGGGCGATGCCCGCACCTGCCAGGTCGCGGCGAGCCGGGCGCTGGCCGCACTGGAGCAGGCCGACCCGGACAAGGGCGACGACCCCGCCTGGATCTCCCATTTCGACGCGGGCTATCTCGCCGACGAGCTGGCGCACTGCCACCGTGACCTGGGGCAGGCCGAGCCGGCCGCCCGCCGGGCGAAGGAGGCCCTGGCAGCCCTTCCGGAGTCCCGGACCCGCCGCCGGGGCATCGGTCTGGTGCTGCTGGCCACGGCGCAGGTGCAGCAGCGCGAGGTGGAGCAGGCGTGCCACACGGGGCTGCGGGCGATGGAACTGCTGGCGACGGTGCGCTCCAGCCGGGGTGCCGAATATCTCGATGACCTCCAGCAGCGGTTCGAGCCGTACGGGGACGAGCCCGCGGTCCGGGAGTTCGGCGCCAGGCTGGAGCTCCAGGCCGCCTGACCGGCCACTTCGGCGAGTTGACCATGAACAGCGCCGTGGGTGCCTCATGCGTTACCCGCCGTGTGAAGGGGTGGTGAGCGCCCTTGGGCGCTTGGCGCCGGACTCCGGACACCCGGTAGCGTGAGCCGACGATTCCATAGGTTCACACGTAGGAGTCCCGGTGACGCAGAGCGGACAGGGTGACGAGCAGCAGCTTCCCGCTGTACGGCCCGCGCACGAAGGTGTCGTGCTGCCCGCGGAGGGTGGTGCCCCCTGGAACGCAGGGGGGCCGGCGAGCGGGCAGCCGGACCAGGCCGCCCCCGCCGGCGGGCAGCCGTGGGGCCAGCCCTGGGGGCCGCAGGCCGCGCACCAGGACGGCCCGCCGCCGGGGCAGCTGCCACCTGAGCAGCACCAGCAGGGGGCGTACCAGCAGCCGCAGCACGGGCAGTACCAGCCCTCGCAGCAGCACTACGCGCCCCCGCAGGACTCGTACCAGCAGAATTCGTACCAGCAGGCGCAGCAGCCGCAGCAGTATGCCCAGCCCCTGCCGCCCGAGTCCGCTCCCACGGGACAGGGCATGGGGCAGGGTGGTGACGCGGACGCCACGCAGTACATCGCGCCCGTTCCCGGCGGACCCCTCCCCGGAGGGCTGCCTCCCGAGCGCCCGGCGGAATCCACCCAGTACCTGGGCCACAACGCCGCGCCCGCACAGCAGTCCGACGCCGACGCGACGCAGTTCATACCCCCGGTGCCCGGCGGCGCTCCGTACGGAATCCGGCCGGGAGCCCCGGGCGACCGGCAGCCGCCCGCGGAGTTCGACAGCCTCTTCCGCAGTGGGGAGCCCGCGGGCGCCACACAGCAGATGCCCCGCTTCGCCGGACACCAGCAGCAGCCCCAGCATCCCCGCCAGGGTGCCCAGCAGCCGCCGCAGGCCGCCCAGCCCTACCAGTCGGGCCTGCAGGGCCTCCACGGCGGGGACGGCGGATACGGCGGACATGGCGGGAACGGCGGGCAGGAGCCGGACGAGGGCGGTGGCGCGCCGCGCAGACGGTCCGCGCACATCCCGCTGATCGCGGCCGTCGTCATCGGCTGCGCCGTCATCGGGCTCGGCGCCGGCGCCCTGATGAGCGGGGGCGACGACAGCCCCTCGGACGACAAGCAGCCGGTGGCCGCGCAGAGTTCGACGCCGGGCGACACCTCCGCGCAGGCGGCCGACCCCGCGAAGCCCCAGGCCGAGGCGCTCGACAAGCTGCTCGCGGACAGCAACGACAGCCGCGCGGCGGTGATCAGCGCCGTGGAGAAGATCAAGAACTGCCGTGCACTGGACCAGGCGGCCACCGATCTGACGGGGGCGGCCGAGCAGCGCCGCGGTCTGGTCACCCGGCTCGAGGCGCTGAGCGTGGACCAGCTCCCGGACCACGCCGAGCTCAAGGCATCTCTGACCAAGGCCTGGCAGGCGTCGGCCGAGGCCGACGACCACTACGCCGCGTGGGCCGGTCAGGCCAAGGACGGCAAGAAGGTCTGCAAGGGCGGCAAGGCCCGTTCGACCGACGAGTACAACAAGGCCAACGTGTCGAGCGGCGAGGCCACCACGGCCAAGCGGAAGGCCTCGGGGCTGTGGAACTCCATCGCGCAGAAGTACGGGCTGACCGAGCGCGCCCCCACGCAGCTCTGACGCGGTGGCCGCCGGCCCGGGTGTTCCCACCTCGGGCCGGAGGCCGGTGAGCGTCGTCAGCCGCCCGAACGGGCGTTGACGAGGGTCTGCGTGACGTCCACGAAGCCCTTCTTCTCCGCGGTGAGCCGCCCGTCACGGACCACCTGGAACGTCACCCGCCCATTGACGATGCGTCCGTAGGCGGCTGTGCCGACCATGTCCTGGAACCGCCAGCGCAGGACCGGCGTGAGTCCGCCGGTGTCCACCTCGGTGCCGCGGTTGAGGCTGACGGAGACCCCGCTCGCCGTGATGTCCGACCGGTCCATCGCCTCGACGACCGCCTTGAGCGCGGTGTACGCGATCCAGGTCGTCTGCACGCCCGTGTCCGAGGGATCGATCCGGTTGTCCCCGAAGGCGTACTTCCGGATCACCTCGCGCATCTCGTTCCAGCGGGCATCGCCGGACTCCGGGTACCAGCCGGTGACGAGGGCCCCCTCGAAGGGGCTGTCCGGCCCGCCCGAGCGGTCGATGAGGCCCTGGCCGACGCTGCCGAGCACGGACGAGATCCGTACCTCGCTGTCCTCGGGTTCGAGCCGGCGGAAGGAGTCGAAGAAGGTCTCCGTGCCCTTGCCGAGCACCGCGGTCACACAGCCGTCGCCCGCCTTGTCGAGGGCCTTTGCCGCCTCGGTCTCGTACGACGTGGCCTCCTCGGCGGCGCTGATGTCGTAGGCCGCGGGGCGGTCGCTCCTGCCGAGGCTCGTGTCGAGGAGTCCGGGCATGGTGTCGCCGACCAGGGTGTCGGGCCGCACGAGCGACACCCGCTCGCAACTGGCTGCCAGTTGCTCGCCGTTGCCCGCGACGAGCGCGGGCTGGCCGCCGTTGACCGGGTAGGAGAGATAGCTGGTGAACTCGTCGGCCGAGGCGCCGTAACCGCCGATGTACGGGATTCCGGCTGCCTCCAGCGGGGCCAGGAACGCCCGCCCGTATCTGCTGTACGAGCCGACGACCGCCGCCACGTTCTCGTCCGCCGCCCGCCGCGCGCACTTCGATGCCCCGACCGCGGTGTCCTGCTCGTTGCAGGTGAGTACCCGGAGCTCGTGGCCGCCGATCCCGCCCTTCTCGTTGATCCAGCGGGCGTAGGTCCTCGCCATGGCCGGCATGCCCGCCATGTTCACCGCGTCGGCTCCGGTGGTGTCGGGTGCCCAGGTCATGACCGTGACGGGCTCCCTGGAGCCCCCCGGGACTCCAGGGAGGACACCACAGCCGGATATCAGCAGTGCCCCGGCCGCCGCCGATGTGAGGAGCTTGTAGGGGCGGGGGGAGGTGAGGCGTCGCCATCCGGTCATGGGCATGAACTTTTGCGGTTCAGGGGTAACGCCACAGTGTGCTGTGGTCAACGCACGGTGACGTGGAGGTGAATTACGGGGGGCCGTGCACGGCCTCGGCAAGGGAACGTACGATCGGCAACCGTGCAGCAAGGTTCGGAGAACACTTCCCGTCGCGGCCGTCGCTCCTCCACCATGGGCGGCATGCCGCTCAATGACATGCCGTGGTGGCGCTGGCGCAGCAACGTGCGCTCGGCGCTGCACATGCTCTCCGACCCCGTCTTCCATCACGAGTGCTGGCTGGCCGGCCGGGAAGGGTACGGCGACGTCACCGACGCCGTGTACCGCCTGGTCGAGGACACCTGGCTGGACAACTGGTCCGCCGAGAAATACGTGGGAACGATCTTCCGCGACTCGGCCGAGGCCGCCCTCGTGGACGTCGCCGCCCTGCGGGTGCTGCGCATCATGCACCAGATAGGCGCCGACGCCCCCGTCTCCGCCTATCTGGAACATCCGGGCTGGCAGGAGGCGGTCGTGGCCGCCCGCGAGGCCCATGTGATGCTCGCCACCAACGACGCGGAGGACCCGGACACCCCGCCACGCTCCCTGGACGTGCTCCGCATCATGACCAGATCGGCGTGACCGCCGGGCGGTGTGGCACCCTACGGGAATGACCGCGCCGCAGCCCGCCGAATCCGTATCCGCTGCCTCGGAGACCGTCTCCGAGCAGTACGTCCTCACGCTCTCCTGCCCCGACAAGCAGGGCATCGTGCACGCCGTGTCGAGCTATCTCTTCATGACCGGCTGCAACATCGAGGACAGTCAGCAGTTCGGCGACCACGACACCGGTCTCTTCTTCATGCGGGTCCACTTCTCGGCGGACGCCACGGTCACCGTGGACAAGCTGCGCGCCAGCTTCGCCGCGATCGGGGACTCCTTCCGGATGGACTGGCAGATCCACCGGGCGAGCGACCGGATGCGGATCGTGCTGATGGTCAGCAAGTTCGGGCACTGCCTCAACGACCTGCTGTTCCGCTCCCGCACCGGTGCCCTGCCGGTCGAGATCGTGGCGGTCGTCTCCAACCACACCGACTTCGCCGAGCTCGTCGCCTCGTACGGCGTCCCCTTCCGGCACATCCCCGTGAACAGGGAGAACAAGCCGGAGGCCGAGGCTCAGCTGCTGGAGCTGGTCCGCGGGGAGAACGTCGAACTCGTCGTCCTGGCGCGCTACATGCAGGTGCTCTCGGACGACCTCTGCAAGCAGCTGAGCGGCCGGATCATCAACATCCACCACTCCTTCCTGCCGAGCTTCAAGGGCGCGAAGCCGTACCACCAGGCCCATGCGCGCGGTGTGAAGCTGATCGGCGCGACGGCGCACTACGTGACCGCCGACCTCGACGAGGGGCCGATCATCGAGCAGGAGGTCGAGCGCGTCGGGCACGGCGTCACGCCGGACCAGCTCGTCGCCGTCGGACGCGACGTGGAGTGCCAGGCGCTGGCCCGCGCGGTCACCTGGCACGCGGAGCGGCGCATCCTGCTCAACGGCCGCCGCACGGTCGTCTTCCCCTAGCGACCCGGCAGCCCGCGGTCCTACAGCCGGCTGAGGGAGGCCGCGGCGAACAGGACGTCGCGGATCGCCTCGCGGTCGCCCTCCTGGCCGGCCGCGGCTTCGACCGGCGGCACATGGCCGGCGACCAGCCGGCAGAACTCCACGCCGTCGAGCGCGACCTGCGCGACCGTGTGGGCGGGGGAGCCGAGGGCGGCCGGTGAGTCCAGCGCGATGTACCAGTCGCCACCACCGCGGCCCTCGACCTCCAGGTGGAGGGAGCGGCCCGGGGACCCCGCGGTGACCAGATGGCGGGCCGGTGCGGCCAGCCCCGCGCGGCGGCGCTCGGCGAGGGTGGCGGGCAGCAGCCGGGCGGCCAGGTCGATCATCCGGTGGAGATGGGCGGCGGCGGGCGGCTCGTAGGGGTAGTCCACCGCGTCCGCGATGTCACCGCCGTGCACCCAGCACTCGAAGGCCCGCTCCAGGAGCGAGTCCTGCAGCGGAAGCGCGAAGTCCCCGTACGGGACGGAGAGCTCCGCGACGCCGCGGCCGGCGAACGAGACCGTACGGACGAGGGAGTGGCTCTGGTCGCGCCAGGGCGCCCGTACGGTCCGGGTGGGCGGCCGGAGAGCGGCCGACCAGTACGTCTCGGTGCGCTCTGTCGGGGTCGGTGGAAGGGAGCCGTCTCCCTTGCCCAGCGGATCGTCCAGGCCGAGCGCTCTGGAGACCAGACCGTCGACGGCCATCAGGTGGCCGATCACCCCGGCGACCGTCGTCTTGCGGTTCACCTGCCGGTCGCCCTCGAACCACTTCAGCCGCACCGGCGCGTGCCACTCCGAGTCGCCGAAGTCCCGCAGCAGCGCGTCGAGCCGTGCGGTCTCCGCGTCGTACGGGGCCGCCCACGGCGGGACGGGGATGCGCGCGGGACGGCGGCCCAGGCAGCCCTCCAGGACCCGGGACCGCAGCATCGGGTCCAGGTCCAGGGTGCCGTCGGTGTGCAGCAGCCCCACGGCGTCGCGCAACCGCAGCGCCTCGTCGGCGCAGGGCGCGCACGAGGTGAGGTGATCCTCGACGGCCGCGGTCTCCTCGGCGGAGCAGGCGGCCAGGGCCCAGGCGCCGAGGAGGGACTTGAGCACCTTGTGGGGGAGCGGCGGGGCGGGTGGTTCAGGTGGTTCGGGCGGTTCGGGCGGCTTCGCCGGTGCCTGGCCTCCGGACCGGACCGGGGGCAGCGTCTCCTGGTCGTCCGCCGCCGCCCGGGGACCGGGTATGCGCCGCTCGACCGGCTTCTCCCCGTCGCGGCCGTCGCCGCCGTGGCCGCCGCTCATGGTGTCGGCCCGTATCCGGGAGGCGCCGAGTCCGCCGACGGCCGGGTGTTCGCGGTGGAGAGCAGCTGAAGGCCGAGCCGCAGCCGGCGCCTCGCCTCGTCCCCGGTTACGCCGAGGTCGGCGGCGGCCTGCCGGTAGTCCCGGCGCTGGACGTACGCGAGCTCCAGCGCGGCGCGCAGCGGCGCGGGCATGGAGGCCACGATGTAGTCGGCGCGGGCCGCGGCGGTCGCCTTGAGCACCCGGTGCTCCAGCTCCTCGGCCCGCCCGTCCGCCTCGGGCCCCTCGGCCCCGCCGTGCGTCCTGCGGATCCGCTGCACGGACCGGCGATGGGTGAGCCGCGCCACCCAGGAGCGCATGGAGCCGTGCTTGGGGTCGTACGCGTCGGGGTTCTCCCAGACGTAGCCGAAGACCTCGCGCGTCACCTGGTCCGCCGCGTCCTCGTCGTCGAGCATGCGGTGGGCCTGGCTGTGGACGAGGGCGGCGAACCGGTCGTAGAGCTCGCCGAGCGCCGCCGCCTCGCCACGGGCCAGCCGCTGCTGCATCCGGCGGTCCCAGCGCGGTGGTGCGTCCTTCGCCATCCAGCCCCCAGCCCTGTGCCTCTCGTCACGTCGAATGTAGTCGGCGGCATAGTCCGAGCACGCACCTTTCCGGCAAGTACGTCCCTCGAGTGGCGCCGGATGATAGGGAATGCTTCACCCCTTGCCCTTTCCTGGTCGCATAAACGATCCTGAAGTGATCATTTCTGGATGAATCCTGCGTCAGGCCGGTGGGTGGAAGAGGGTTTCACGGGCGGGTACGGGGGCAGCCGCGAGGAGGAACGGAAACTTCCGGATCCTCCGGAGCCCCGGAACGAGAGGCCGAGTCGCGTGACGCTGAAGGTGTACGAGACCGAGCAGGACGCGTGGACCGTGCTGCGGATCCACGGCGAACTCGACCTCGTGAGCTCACCCGTCGTGCGGCAGTCGGTCCACGGGGCCGTGGCCGCCGGACGGCACGACGTGGTCCTCGACCTCTCCGGCGTCTTCTTCTGCGACTCCAGCGGCGTCAACGTCCTGATCGCCGCCCGCCGCCTCATGAAGTCCTGCGGCGGCCGGCTGCGGCTGATCCTCCCCGCCCGCGGCGCGGTCGACGGTTCGCACGTCAACAAGGTGCTCGGCGCCCTGGGCGTACGCCGGCTCTTCGACGTCTACCCCGACGCCGGCGCGGCCACCGACGACGAATCCCGGCCGCTCACCGCGTGACGCGCCGGACAGGCACGAGGTTGTCACACCACTGAAGGGAGTCAGTGACACGTGACGCCGCCCGGCGTCGTACGCTCCCCGCATGGACAGCGCAGAGTACGAGCGCAAGATCGCGCACCGCTTCGCCGCCTTCGACCAGGACGGCAACGGCTACATCGATCGCGCCGATTTCAACGCCGCCGCGGCCCGTCTGCTCACCGAGTTCGGTACGACGGCCCGCTGCGACCGCGGTCAGTCGCTCTACACGGGTGCCGAGGCCTTCTGGCAGGGCATGGCGGGCATCGCCGATGTGGACGGGGACCAGCGCGTCACCCGGGAGGAGTTCGTCGGCGGGGCCGTGAAGCGGTTGCGGGACAATCCCGAGCGCTTCGCGGAGATCGCGCGCCCCTTCCTGCGCGCGGTGCTCGTCGTCGCCGCCGGCGCGGACGCCGAGGGCAACGCACCCGCCTCGGCCCCGGTCGCCGCGGTGGAGCGCGCCCTGCGGGTACTGGGCGCCGAGGACGACATCGCCGGCGTCGCGGCGAGGAGCCTGGACACCGACCAGGACGGCCGGATCGCCGAGGCGGAAGCGGTCGCCGCCTTCTCCGCGTACTTCACGGTGATCGAACCCGACGCGTAGGCACGGGACCGGGCCGGACGCGCACCCCTGACCGGCCCCGAGCGCGGACCGCGCGCCAACACGCCGAACGGCGCGAGCAGTTAGCGCCCTCCCGCGGCCCGGTCCCGGCTGCTCCCGGGCCGGGCCGCAGTGCGGGGTCGGGCACGGTCGTGGCTGACCGGGGGCGTACGGACGGTGTGCAGCGGGTGACACAAAGCATCCGAAAGCCGGGTGCGCCCCCGGAGCGACCTGTCACCGGGCGGAGTCACGGGCCCGTGCTCGGGTACGCTCCGTTGGATGCGAGTGGTACTGGAACCGGAGGATCCGGGTGCGCCCCCTGTGGCCGCCCCGGGCGGCGCACGGTGCCCTGCTCGCGGCCCACGGAGCTGCGACGGGCCTGCCGGGGACTCGGTCCCCGGGGAGCCGGTGCGCCTCTGTTCGACTCTCCGCAGCACGCGTCGCACAGTATGGACCACGCGTACTCCTTCGCGCTGGAATATGCCCGAAGCGCTTGTTGCGGTGACTGTACGTCAACCATGCTGTCTCGCAGGGGAGTCACGTTCCGTGACCCTGAGGAGGCGCGAGGCGATGTGTCCGCCGGTTCGGATGGTGTGAGCGGTGCAGGTGCTTCAGGTTCAGCTGGAGGTCGGGCCGGATCCCGCGGAGGTGGGACGGGCCCGCAGATGGGCGCGGTCGCGGCTGATCGGGTCCGGGATGGAGGACGACGAGCCGCTCGCGGAGACGCTCATCCTGCTGATCTCGGAGCTCGTCACCAACGCGGTGGTCCACACGGGCTGTCCGGCCGTGCTGCGGATGCTGTTCGGCTCGGCGAGTCCGGCCGGTTCGGCGGGGACGGTGCGGGTCGAGGTGGCCGACACCAGCTGCCGTCCGCCCCAGCCGCGTCACGCGGAGGGTGAGGACACGGGAGGCCGTGGCCTGGAGCTGGTGGACGGCCTGGCGGATCGCTGGGGCTGGCAGCCGGAGGGCGCGGGCAAACGGATCTGGTGCGAGATCGACCGGGGCGGCCCGGTCATCATCCCGGCGATCCAGGAGCAGCCCGGCGACCGGGCCCGTCTCTGAGGGGACCTCTCAGCGTCCCGCCACCGTCGACCGGAACGTCCTCCGGTAGACCGTGGGCGACACCCCCAGCGCGGCCTGCACGTGCTGCCGCAGGGAGGTGGCCGTACCGAAGCCCGCGTCCCGTGCCACATGGTCGATCGACAGGTCCGTGGACTCCAGTAGCTGTCGTGCCCGCTCCACCCTCTGCTGGGCGAGCCACTGCCCGGGGCTGATGCCGACCTCCTCGCGGAAGCGGCGGGTGAAGGTGCGCACGCTCATCGACTCCTGCAGTGCCATGTCGCGCAGCAGGATGGGCTGTTCCAGCCGTCCGAGAGCCCAGGTCCGTGCGGCCGTCGTCGAGGCGAGCCCCGCCTCGGGCACCGGGCGCAGGATGAACTGTGCCTGACCGCCGTCGCGGTGCGGGGGCACGACCGTACGGCGGGCGACGTCGTTGGCGACGGCGGTGCCGTGGTCCCGGCGCACGATGTGCAGGCAGAGATCGATCCCGGCGGCCACACCGGCCGAGGTGAGTACGTCCCCGTCGTCGATGAACAGGACGTCCGGATCGACGCGGACCTTCGGGAAGAGCCGCTGGAAGTGATCGGCCGACGACCAGTGGGTGGTGGCGGGGCGCCCGTCGAGATACCCGGCCGCGGCGAGGACGTAGCCGCCCGTGCAGATGGAGACGATGCGGGCCCCCGGCCTGATGTGCGCGAGCGCGGCGGCCAGTTCGCCGGTGAGCCGGCCCTCCTCGTAGACGGGGCCGAGTTCGTAGGAGGCCGGGACGACGACGGTGTCGGCGGTGGCGAGTGCCTCCGGGCCGTGCTCGACCATGATGCTGAAATCGGCGTCGGTGCGGACCGGGCCCGGCGGGCGCACGGAGCAGGTCACGACGTCGTACAGCTTCTCTCCCCTGCCGTTCGGCTCCGCGCTCAGTGAACGGCCGAAGATCCGCTGCGGGATGCCCAGTTCGAAGGGGAGCACCCCGTCGAGCGCGAGGACGACGACACGGTGGCGCATCTGGACTCCTGCTCCCCGACGGATTGGGCGTGACTGTTCACGGCCTGATAAACGTACCGGTCATGAAGGAAATGCCGACCGTCCGCGCATCCGTTCCCGGGGCGGCTGTCGTCCGCGTGGTGGCTGTGGGAGCGGCACTTGTGACCGTGGCCGCGGGCCTCGGCGTCCGCTCGGCCGGGAGCGGGGACGTGGCGAAGTACGCGGGGGACGCCCTCTACACCGTGCTGATCCACGTCCTTGTCGTCCTCCTCGTGCCCCGGGTGCGGCCGCTGACGGCGGCGGGAGCCGCGCTGGCCTTCAGCTGGGCAGTGGAACTGGCCCAGCTCACGGGCGTACCGGCCGATCTCGCCCGGCAGAGCGCGGTGGCACGGCTGGTGCTCGGCTCGACGTTCAACGCCCCGGACCTGCTCTGGTACGTGGTGGGGGCGGCCCTGGCCTGGGCCGTCCACAGCCGCCTGCCGGCCGGGCGGCGGCCCGCGCGGCCCTGACCCTGCGGGCCCCCGCCGGCCCGATTCCTGCGAAGGGTGTCCTTCCGGCCGCTCGTGCGCGTGCGGCTCCCTGGCGGATGCTGAGCGTCGTGACCCAGACAACCGACAGTGCGACGGCCGAGTACGCCCCTCGCCGCCGCCGGCGGATACACCGTGCGTGGATCGTCGCCGCCGTCACCTTCGTGACGATCATCGGCGGAGCGGCCTTCAACTCCCTGCCCGGCCTCCTCATCGAGCCCCTCCACGCGAGGTTCGGCTGGTCGTACGGTGAGATCGGTTTCGCCGTCTCCCTCGACATGGCGCTGTACGGGCTGTCCGCGCCGTTCGCGGCCGCGCTGATGGACCGGTTCGGCATCCGCCGGGTCGTGGTCGTCGCGCTCGGCGCGGTGGCGACCGGGGCGCTGGCGAGCATCTGGATGACGGCGTCCTGGCAGCTCATGCTCTATTGGGGCCTGCTCGTCGGCCTGGGTACCGGCTCGATGGCGATGGCGTTCTCGGCGACCGTGACCAACCGCTGGTTCGTCGCCCGCCGCGGACTGGTCACCGGCATCCTGACCGCGGCCGGAGCCTCCGGTCAGCTGGTCTTCCTGCCGCTGTGCGCCTGGATCGTCGACAGACACGGCTGGCGACCGGCCTCCGTGACGGTCGCGCTGGCCGCCCTCGTCGTCGTCCCCTTCGTCTGGCTCCTCATGCGTGACCACCCGGCCGACGTGGGCCTCGCCCCCTACGGCGGTGCGTACGTGGAGAAGCCGGCACCCGCGACGGGCGCCGCGGCCCGCGCCGTACGCGTCCTGTTCGACGCGGCCCGCACGGGTCCGTTCTGGCTGCTGGCGGGCTCGTTCGCGATCTGCGGTGCCTCCACGAACGGCCTGATCCGCACCCACTTCATCCCCTCGGCCCATGACCACGGCATGCAGATCACGGCTGCGGCCTCGCTGCTGGCCGTCATCGGCTTCTTCGACATCATCGGCACCATCTTCAGCGGCTGGCTCACGGACCGCTTCGACGCCCGCAGGCTGCTGGCCGTCTACTACGCGCTGCGCGGGGTCTCGCTGCTGTTCCTGCCGATGCTGATGGCCCCGACGGTGCAGCCGTCTATGGTCTTCTTCATCGTCTTCTACGGACTGGACTGGGTCGCCACGGTCCCGCCGACCCTGGCCCTGTGCCGCGAGCAGTACGGCGAGGACAGCGCGATCGTCTTCGGCTGGGTCCTGGCCTCGCACCAGGTGGGGGCCGCCCTGGTGGCGTTCCTCGGCGGGGTGGCCCGGGACATGACCGGCTCGTACGACGTGGTCTGGTACGCCTCGGGCGCCCTGTGCGCGACGGCGGCCCTGATGGCCCTGGTGATCCGCCGTAAGCAGGGCGAAGGGGCACCGGCCGTCGTCGGCTGAGGGCCGGGGGCGGGTGCTCAGCTCGCGCGGTCCAAGGGCTCGAAGCCCACCTGCAGGCGCAGGCCCAGTGCTCCGGCGAGGCGCTCCAGCACAGGCGCAGCGTGGGCATCGTCCCGCCGCCTTCGAACCGCGCTACGGCAGGTTGCTGCAGACCGGCCTTACGCGCGAGTTGGGTCTGTGTCAGGCCGTCTTCGCGAGGCGGGCGGCTATCTTCCGTGCGTCCAGGGCCATTTCGCGGAGCATGCCGCTGATCGGGTTGGTGAAACCGGTGAAGTAGAGGCCCGGTGCTCCTGCCGGGGTGCGGGCGCCGTGCACCACGGGGCGGCCCCTCGGGTCCAGTACGCCGAGGTGGCCGACCAGGTCCTCCAGGGCGCGTTCGTAGCCGGTCGCCGCGATCACCGCGTCCGGGGTGATCCGCGTCCCGTCCGCCAGCACCACCGTGTCCCCGTCGAACGACTCGACCGTCGCCACGGGGACCACCCGGCCGCTCCTCACCGCGTCGATCAGCCCGACGTCCTGGACGGGGATCGCACCCTCCTTGACCCGCGAGTACAGGCCCGTGTCAGGGCGTGGAAGGCCCTGCTCCGCCAGGTCGGGGACGGAGACGCGGCACATCAGGCGGCCTGCCCGGTCGACGAGCCGGACCGGCAGCCTGCGGACCAGGACGGCGGTCGCCTGGGCGGGCCAGCCGGCCGTCGAGCGGCGCACGATGTGCGGGACGGTGCGCACCGCGATCCGCACCCGGGACGCGCCGCCCTCGACCAGGTCCACGGCGATCTCCGCGCCTGTGTTGCCGATGCCGACGACGAGGACGTCCTTGCCCGCGTACGGGGCCGGGGCGCGGTACTCCGCGGCGTGCACCAGTTCGCCGGTGAAGCCCTCACGGCCGGTCCACGCCGGGATCCGCGGGGTGTGGTTGAAGCCGGTGGCCACCACCACCGCCCGACCGGTGAGCACCCGGCCGCCCGTCGCGCTCAGCTGCCAGCCCGTGCCGTCGCCGGTCCGGTCGATCCGGGACACCTCGACCCCCGTCACCACCTCCAGCTCGTGGTGCTCGGCGTACTTCTCCAGGTAGCGCACCATGTCGTCGCGCGACACCCAGCGCCCGAACCGGCGGGGCATCGCCAGCCCCGGCAGCGCGGACCAGCGCCGGGTCGTGTGGAGGTGCAGCCGGTCGTAGTGGCGGCGCCAGGACGTCCCCACATGGCCGGACCTCTCCAGCACCACCGCCCGCACGCCCTGTTCCCGCAGGGCCGCCGCGGCGGCGAGGCCGCCCGGGCCGCCGCCGATCACATAGACCGGCCGGCCGTCGGTGCGGTCGATGGAGGCGGGGAGGGCGTCACCGGGGGTGGGGGTGCTTTCGGGCATGGTTCGGAGCGTAATAGGACATGAACATGATGGGTCCCGGTCCGGGTGGGAATCGGTTGCGAAATGATCACGGGCGGGATCGCCGGCCCCGTTCAGAGGCCGGGAGCGCCCCACACCGGGAACCAGCGCGAGAGGTCGCCCTCCACCCGGAGATCGTCGCCGAGCACGGCCCGCACCTGGAGCTCCAGCTGGTTGTCGCGCCTCTCCCCGCCGCCCGGGTCCGGGGCGAACGGATAGAACGTGCCGCGCTTGTAGAGGTAGACGAGCGCCAGCGAACGCCCCTCCGGGTGCCGGAACCCGATCATCGAGCAGAGCAGGTGCGGGCCGAAGCCGCCGTCCTGGAGGAGGGTGTTGACGGCGTGCAGGTCATTGACCAGGTCGGCTGTGCCATCGGCGCCGGGCTCCTGGCGGGCGAGCAGCCATGTGTAGCCGTAGGTGTCGCGGCTGAATTCGACCGGGATGCCGCCTCGCCCCGTGTCCGCGTCGAGCAACTCCCTCACGTCCTGCTGGATACGGGCGAACGTTCCGCCCTCCACCCCCGCGAAGCACACCGAGCCGATACCGGTCGGTGTGAAACCGGTGCCGGCCTGGAGGGTGAGCGCGGCGGAGGGGACCGCGAAGAGCTGGTCGAGATCGGGGCGGACCGGTTTGCTGCGCCCCAGGATGCTGTCGAGCAGGCCCACGGAAGCTCCTTACGGGTGGGACAGGCCGGCGGAGATGCGGGCCAGCTGGTCCAGACGCTGTTCGAGGGTCGGGTGGGAGGAGAGCAGCCTGCCCAGGCTCTCCTTGGAGGCGAAGGCGGGCACGAAGTAGAAGGCGTTGTACGGTTCCGCCTTCCGCAGGTCCTCCGTCGGGATCCTGGCCATCTGCCCGCTCACCTTGGTGAGGGCGGAGGCTAGCGCCGAGGGGCGGCCGGTGAGCAGTGCGGCCGTGCGGTCCGCGGAGAGCTCCCGGTAGCGGGAGAGCATCCGGGTCAGCAGGAAGCTCAGGGCGTACACGACGGCGCTGATCAGCGGGATGAGCATGATGATGATGCCCGCCGGGTCGTTGCCCCGGCTGTTGCGGGCGAAGCCGCCCCACAGGGCGACCCGGGTGACGACGCCGGCGAGGACCCCGAGGAACGACGCGATCGTCATCACGGCCACATCGCGGTGCGCGACGTGCGACATCTCGTGGGCGAGGACGCCTTCGAGCTCCTCGGGTTCCAGTCTGCGCAGCAGTCCGGTCGTGGCGCAGACCAGGGCGGTCTTCTCGCTGCGGCCGGTCGCGAAGGCGTTCGGCACATCGCTCTGCGAAATGGCCACCCGTGGTTTGGGCATGTCGGCGAGGGCGCAGATCCGGTCGATCGCCCCGTGCAGCTCCGGCGCCTCCTGCGGCGTGACCTCCCGGGCCCCCATGCCGTACGCCGCGATGCGGTCGCTGAACCAGAACTGGGCGACGAACATCCCGCCCGCGACGACCAGGATGATGGGCCAGGCCCCGCGCAGGACAGCCAGCAGCACGCCCACGAGGACCACGTACAGCAGACCGATGAAGAACATCGTGCTCACCATGCGGGTGGTCAGACCGCGGTCCGGGGCGTAACGGGAACGAGTTCGTGCCATGGGTGCCTCCAGCAGCTCACCTGACTCCCATAGTGCCCCTTTCATGTGTAAAGCGTATAAAGGGTGGTTTCAGGGCCAGAGGAGCTCACGGGTCCAGCCCGCGCCGTCCCGGCGGTAGCGCAGCCGCACGTGCCGACGCCGTTCGTCGCCCTGGAAGAACTCCACCTCCTGCGGCTCGACCACATACCGCGTCCAGGTCTCCGCCTCGGCGTCCGGCTGTGCCCGCGCGCGCTCCCAGGCGGCCTCGGAGGCCCGTACGAGGTCCTCCTGCGAGGGCAGTACCTCGCTCTGTGACCCGGTCAGCGCGGCGGCCAGCGCGCCGGTGGACCTGGCGCGCAGATCGGCCCGGCTCTCCTCGCGGCCCGCGGGGGCGGCCGTGCCCCGCACGCGCACCTGGCGGCCCTGGGCGGGCCAGTAGAAGCCGAGCGCCGCGTACGGGCGGGCGGCGAGCTGGCGGCCCTTCGCGCTGGTGGAGTGCGTGGCGAAGTGCCAGCCGCGCTCGTCCGCGTCGTGCAGCATCAGCGTGCGTACGTCGGGCCGGCCCTCGGCGTCCGCGGTCGCCAGGGTCATGGTGTGCGGTTCGGGCTGCCCGGCGGCCACCGCCTCGGCGAACCAGGCGTGGAAGAGGGGGAGGGGGGCGGCGGGTGCGGAGACCGGGTCGAAACGGGGGAGGGACACGTCCCAGACCCGCTGCGCGTGGAGCAGGTCGCGGAAGTCCTTCTGTGCATCGCTCATGGGTCCATTCCACAGCGTCCCGCGCCGGAGCCGAAACACCGCGGCTTCCCGCGCCGGAGCCGAAACGCCGACGGCGGACCACAGGGTGTGGTCCGCCGTCGGTGAGACAGGACGTGGGGAACCGCGGGAGGGCGCGGCGCCCGGCGTGTGCGGGGAGGTGTCCTGGCCGGCGCCTACCTGACCGGCTTCTTGCCGGTGATGCCCAGGTGGACCAACAGGGCGAGGTTGGGCCGGAGTTCGGCCTGCTTCACGCCCCAGGTGGTGAAACCCTTCTGGTGCGAGGCGACCCCCGCGAGCATGACGACCAGGGAGCCCGCGACCGCGGCAGGGCTGACGTCCTTGTCCACCTTGCCCTTGGACTGGAGCTCCTTGACCGCGTCCGTCAGGGAGTTGGTGACCGAGTTCAGTACCTTCATGCGGATCTTGTAGAACCGCTTGTCGCCCTCGGCCGCGCCGAGGTCGACGACGCGGAGGATCGCATCGTGGCGCCGCCAGAAGTCGAGGAATCCCTCGACCAGTTCTTCGGAGGCCTGCCAGCCGGCCTTGCCGACCCAGGAGCGGCCGCCGACCAGTTCGGTCAGTCCGGCGCCTTCCTTGGCCATTTCCTCTGCGAGTTCGAGAACGGCGCCCTCGACATCGGGGAAATACTGGTAGAAAGTCGCGGGTGAAGTCCCCGCCTTCCGGGCCACGTCGATGACTTTGACGTCCCGGTACGGCGAGGAGCTGAGCATCTCGCTGAGGCAGTCGAGCAGCTTCTGCCGCGTCGCCTGACCTCGCCGACCAGCCACGCGGCCGTCGACGGTGCGCACTTGTCCTGTCATGCCGTCAGCTTACCGAGGGGTGATCCGAGCGCGATCTGACCGACTGCAAATGGGGAACGCCCCAGTCCGGGCGGGGTGAACAGCGCAATTCCAGGTGGTGTGTGAGCCGTTTTTCACGCGGGCGTAAGCATTTATGGAATTTCTCTTCTTGCCGCGCCCCAGGGGCCCGGTGCGATGTTGTTATCAACAGCCTGTGGATAACTTCGGTGGACAACCTCCGTCCATGCGGGACGCGGGACCTTCACGATTCGGGCAAAGGTTCTATTCGACCCCCTCGGGGCGCGCCGCGGGGCCCCCGACGTTACGTTGAGTGTGACGGGCGTCACGGCTGCCCTCGTTGCGGTCCACACTGATCCACAGCGTCACCGGCCCGGCGTCATCGAGGCGTCGTCACGACCTCACAGCGACGGAAGGACCCGGCCATGGCCGTATTCGCGCAGTCCGCGCCGTGCTGGGTGGATGTGCAGCTCTCCGACCTGGAGGCCGGCAAGCGCTTCTACGGCGGGCTCTTCGGCTGGACCTTCCACGCGGGTGACGGCATGCCCTTCGCCGACGCGTACAGCGACGGCGAACTCGTCGCCGCGCTCGCCGCCAAGCAGGACGGCCGCATGCCCACGACCTGGGGCGTCTACTTCTCCAGCGACGACATCCTCGCCACCGTCGCCCTGGTCCGTAAGGCGGGCGGGCAGGTGATCACGGATCCGGTGCGGGCCGGCGGGGCCGGGGTCCTCGCTCAGGCGGCCGACCCGGGCGGGGCGGTCTTCGGCCTCTGGCAGGCGGGTGAGCGCGCCGGCTTCGAGAAGCAGAACGCGCCCGGTGCCTTCTGCTGGACCGAGGTCTACACCCGGCAGCCCGAGCGCGTGGACGCCTTCTACGAGGAGGTCTTCGGATTCCGGGGGACGGACATCGAACTGCCGGGCGCCGCCGGGGCGGCGGAGCCGTTCCGGATCTGGTCGCCCGCCGGGACCGAGCCGGGCGAGGACACGGCGATCGGCGGCCGCGCGGTCATGACGGACGCGTTCCCCGAGATGCTGCCCAGCTACTTCCTCAACTACTTCGCCGTAGTCGACTGCGACCACGCCGTCGAGACCGCCGCACGCCTCGGTGGCCGGATCACGGCCCCGCCTCTCGACACCCCCTACGGTCGGATGGCGGTCCTCCAGGACGACCAGGGTGCGGCGTTCGCCGTACTCCAGCCGACCGAGCTGCTGCCGTAGCCGTTCCACGGCTGTCCTGAAAGGGATGGAGTGCCACACAACACCCCGACTCGCCCCCGGGTTCGCAACCGGGCCCCGAGACAGGAAGAATCAGGGTGCGCACCGCCAAGTGGTGCCCAGTGGTGAGACGCTGCACAGGGCGGGATTTCGCGGGCTTCTGTTCCTGAGGTCCGTACGGGGAGGTGGCAGGCAAGTGGAGCAGCTGACGCAGCATGACCCGAGGCGGATCGGCCCGTTCGAGGTGCTGGGACGGCTCGGGGCCGGCGGCATGGGGCTGGTCTATCTGGCGAGGTCGGCTTCGGGCCGACGGGTGGCGATCAAGACGGTCCGTACGGAACTGGCCGAGGACCAGCTGTTCCGGGTCCGCTTCACGCGTGAGGTGGAGGCCGCTCGCGCGGTCAGCGGTTTCTACACCGCCGCCGTGGTCGACGCCGATCCGAGGGCGGCCGTGCCCTGGCTGGCCACCGCCTACGTACCCGCCCCCTCCCTCGAGGAGATAGTGAGTGAGTGCGGGCCGATGCCGACGCAGGCCGTGCGCTGGCTGGCCGCCGGGATCGCAGAGGCCCTGCAGTCGATCCACGGAGCAGGTCTCGTCCACCGCGACCTGAAGCCGTCCAACGTCCTCGTGGTCGAGGACGGGCCGCGGGTGATCGACTTCGGAATCGCCTCCGGCGTCTCCAACACCCGGCTGACCATGACGAACGTGGCGGTGGGCACGCCCGCGTACATGTCTCCGGAGCAGGCCCGCGACTCGCGCAGCGTGACGGGCGCGAGCGACATCTTCTCGCTGGGCTCGACCCTGGTCTTCGCGGCGACGGGGCACGCGCCCTTCCACGGGGCGAATCCGGTGGAGACCGTGTTCATGCTGCTGCGGGAGGGCCCCGACACCGAGGGGCTGCCCGACGATCTGCGTCCGCTCATCGAGTCCTGCATGCAGATGGACGCGACCCGGCGGCCCAGCCCGGCGGATCTGCAGGCCCAGCTTGCCCCGCACCTGTTCGCCTCCGGCAGCGACGACAGCGGCACGGCGTCGGCCTGGCTGCCGACCGTCGCGACCGCGATGATCGAGCAGCGCCGCGGCGGTGGCCGCGCCGTCGCCGTCGCGCCCGCCCCCGTGGCCGTTCCGCCGCCTCCGCAGCAGCCGCCGCCGGGTGCCGACTGGGACGGGGCGTGGCGCAGCGGCGGTGACCTGCGGACCGCGCCGGCCCCCGCTCCGGTGTCGGCGCCCGCCCCCGACGGCGGGCCCGTGCGGCTGCCCGGCGCCAAGGTGCCGATCGGCCCCGGGCCGCGCCCCGTGGACGTACGCGGCCCCGCCGCCGCGCACGCCGACCCGGCCACCGGCTGGGTGCGCGCGCCCGGCGGGCACACCTCAGCCGCTCCGGCCGCTCCGGTGCCCGCCCCCGCGCCCGCCCCGGACGCGGCACCCGCCGCGCCCGAGCGCTGGCGGCCGTGGCGCTTCCGCATGTCGAACGACGTGTGGGGCACGCCCGTGGTGGTCGGCGACCTGCTGTACGTGACGTCCTTCGAGGTTCACGCCCTGGACGTGGGCAACGGACGCCGCCAGTTCAAGACCCGCGACGTGGCCTGGTCGATGGCCGTCGACGGCGGCCGGATCCACGCCTCGGACGGCCCGTCCCTGTACGCGCTGGACGCCGCGACCGGCACCGAGCGGTGGCGGCTCCAGACCGACGCCTGGGTGTACTCCCTCAAGGCCGACCGGGGCACCGTCCTGACCGGGACGCGAGGCGGCGGCGTACAGGCGTGGGAGGCGTCCAGCGGCGAGAAGCTGTGGGAGGCCGCGGGCGTCCAGACGGACTTCGAGACGCCGGAGGCCGGTCCCGTCATCCATGACGGCACGGTGTACCTGTGGCAGGACGCCCGGCTGCGGGCCGTCGACGCGCGGACCGGCACGGAGCGGTGGTCGTACCCCATCGGCGACGCCGCCTCCTGCGGCGGGGTCCCGGTCCGGATCACCCCCGCGCCCGACGGCTCCGTGTACGTCGCGGCGGGGACCCGTGTGCTGGCCGTGGACACGGTCTCGGGCCGGGTGCGCTGGCACTTCGAGTCCCCGGCCGTCTTCCTCTCGCCGCCCGCCTTCGCGCCGGGACCGGCGGTCACGGGCGGCGGGGTGTACCTCGCCGACTACCTCGGCACCGTGTACGCGCTGGACGCCTCGACCGGCAAGGACAGGTGGCGGATCGCGACCGAGGCCCGGCAGTCCGTCGAGCCCGTGCTGGTCACGGCGGGCAACGTGCACGTCGGCAGCGGCAGCGCGCTGTACACCCTGGACGCGGTGACCGGCACGCCGAAGTGGCGCTTCGCCGCGGGCGGCGCGGTGGTCGGCGCACCGGTGGTCGCGGACGGCCGGGTCCACTTCGGTTCGGCGGACCACGTGCTCTACACCCTGGACGCGGCGGGCGGCCAGCTCCGCTGGAAGCTGGCCACGGGCGGCGAGATCACGGGCTCCCCGGTGGCGCAGGCGGGCGTCGTGTACGCGTGCAGCAAGGACCGCTGCGTGTACGCCCTGGACGCGCTGAAGGGCACGGGGAC
Organism: Streptomyces sp. NPDC060209; assembly: GCF_042728155.1. Taxonomy (NCBI): domain Bacteria; kingdom Bacillati; phylum Actinomycetota; class Actinomycetes; order Kitasatosporales; family Streptomycetaceae; genus Streptomyces; species Streptomyces sp. NPDC060209. Next base: position 1,509 of record NZ_JBHWZS010000046.1, on the reverse strand, counting down.
GGGGAACAGGGCGCGGGCCTGACGCCTCAGGGGTGGGGCGGGTGATACCGGTCCCGGTCCTGCTGCTCGCCCTGGGCGGGGTAGGTGTTCTCGTCCTGGACCACCGGGTACTGGGCGGTGTCCTCGTCCTCGCGGGACGCCCGGTGCCTGCCCGGCCCGGTGTACGGATCCGCCTCGGGCTCCGGCCCGGGGGACGTCTGCGCGGCCGGCCCCGGCTCCTGGGTCGGCGGCCAGGTGTCGGGGTGGTCGTCCGGCGGTACGGGATACGGCTCGGCGGTACGCCTCTGCCGTGTCGCCCGCCGCCGCCCCGACATCACCAGCGCGCCCAGCAGGAGCAGGACACCGCCCGCCAGGGCCTGCGCCACGCCCCAGCGGAGCCCGGAGCCGTCGCTGTCGACCGTCAGGCTTCCCGCGTCCTGTCCCTGGCGGACCATCCACAGCACGGTGAAGCCGATGACGATCAGGCCCGCGAGGGCCACCACCCAGCGCGAGCGGAGCACGACACCGACGATCGTCACCAGGGCGGCGAACAGGAACGGCAGCAGGATCGAGCCCATGACGGACGACGAGACACCTGTGATGCCGTCGAACAGGTCCTGGATGCGGTAGTCCCGCCCGAGGCGGTTTTTGTACCAGCTGTGGAAGGGGCTCTGCACGGCCGCCGCCGCTCCCAGGAGGGCGACGACGGAACCGAGGACATTGCGGATCATCAACAGCCTCCCGGGCCATGGCGCACGGCTGTGCGCACCGCTCCCCGGACCGACGCTACGCCTGGCCGATCTTCCCTGCCATCGGAGACCGGGACGAGACCGTGACAGGGTCATGACTGCACCATGGGTAAGCGGCCGGAATGCTGTGCGTTACGGTGTCGCGCGGCCGTGCGACGGCCGAAGTAGCCGACTACAGCTAGGGGGGCTGCATCGATGGTGCGGCGACAGATGAGGTTCGCGGCGGTCCTGGTCGTGGTGGTGCTCGCGCTCACCGGATTCTCCACGTCCAGCCACGGCGGCAAGAGCGGGAAGAGCCGCAGCAGCGGCGGCTCGAGCGGTGGCGGCTGCTCCAACTCCAAGAAGAGCAACAGCGGCTACCGCGACTACGACGACGATGACTACGACAGCTCGTCGAGCTCGTCCGGCGGCTCCACGTACGAGTCGCCCACCCCCGACGCGACCGCCTCGGAGGCCCCGAACCTGCGCGTCATCCGCTGTGCCCAGCCCAAGAAGGGCAAGCGCAAGGCGAGTACCTCCTCGTCGATCGAGGTCAGCTCGACCACGACGGGTACGCATGTGTACGACGTGGACGTGACCTTCGTCGACGCCAAGGGTCTGACCGTCGACACGGGTGAGACCGAGGTCGAGGTCGACGCCGGCGATTCCGAGATCATCACGGTCCGCATGGAGAGCCCGCGCCTGGTCTCCAAGGTGAAGCGCTGCCTGGTCACGGCGGAGCTGCGCTACTGACGACGGCCTGACGTGCAAGGGCCCGAGCCGCTCGGCTCGGGCCCTGCTC
>NZ_JBHWZS010000045.1:0-39805 GCF_042728155.1 Streptomyces sp. NPDC060209 | reverse complement strand
GTTCCTCAGTCCTCGGCGACCGCCGGTCCGGAGGAACGGCGCATGCCGAACCCGGCCAGCAGTGCGCCGACGACACACAGGACCGCCGTGACGATCACGGCGGAGTGCACACCGTTCATGAACGCGTTGCCGCTGCCCTCGATCACGGCGGCCTTCAGCTGCGCGGGCATGTCGGCCGACACGGGGGAGACACCCATGGACACCGCGTCCTTGGCCTCTTCGAAGCCGGCTGCCGCCTCACCCGGGACACCGGCGGAGGTCAGCTCGCCGTTGAGTGTCGAGCCCACCTTGCCGCTGATCAGCGACACCAGCACGGACGTGCCGAGGGCGCCGCCGATCTGCAGCGAGGTGGCCTGCAGCCCGCCCGCCACACCGCCGTCCTTCTTCGGCGCGTTGCCGACGATGGCGTCGGAGGACGCGGACATCACCATGCCGACGCCCAGACCGATGGCGAGGAACGGCGGCCACATCGCGGCGTAGGAGGAATCGGCGTCCCAGGTCAGCATCCAGAGGGAGGCCGCGGCCTGGAGCATCATGCCGACGGGCATCGTCAGCCGCGGGCCGAAGCGCTGGGTGAGGGCGGCGCCGAGCGGCGACGCGACCACGGTGGCGAGGCTGAGCGGCAGAGTGCGGATGCCGGCCTCGACGGGGGTGAAGCCGCGCACGTTCTGCAGGTACAGCATCAGGAAGAAGATGACACCGAGCAGTACGAAGAAGTTGATCGCGGTGACGATCGTGCCTATGGTCAGCGACCGGTTGCGGAAGAGGCGCATCGGCAGCAGCGGGTGCTCCTGGCGCGTCTCGTACCAGCAGAAGACGGCCAGCAGGACCAGACCCGCGGCCATCGACCCCAGCGTTCCGCCGGAGGTCCAGCCCCAGGTCTCGCCCTTGACCACACCGAAGACCAGGGCCACCAGGCCGACCGCCAGCAGGATCACGCCGGGTACGTCGAAGCGGTGATGGCCGGTGGAGTCCTTGCTCTTCGGGAGCACGAGCAGGCTCATGACCAGCGCGACGACGCCGATGGGGGCGTTGATGTAGAAGACCGACTCCCAGTTGACGTGCTCGATGAGCAGGCCGCCGACGATCGGTCCGAGGGCGGTGGAGCAGGACGCCACCATGGCCCAGAGGCCCACGGCCATACCGAACTTCTGGGGCGGGAAGACCGCGCGCAGCAGGCCGAGGGTGTTGGGGATCAGCAGGGCGGCGAAGAGCCCTTGTGCCGCGCGGAAGGCGATCACGCCTTCGATCGAGCCGGAGAGGCCGATCGCCACCGAGGCCAGGGTGAAGCCCACGGTGCCGACCATGTAGACGGTGTGCCGCCCGAGGCGGTCGCCGAGCTTGCCGCCCAGGATCAGCAGCGCGGCCATGGCGATCAGATAGGCGTTGGTGACCCACTGCAGGTCGGCGGTGGACGCGCCGAGGTCCCGGCCGATCTCCGGGTTGGCGATCGCGACGACGGAGCCGTCGAGGTTGACCATGAACAGACCGATGGCGACGGCGATCAGCGTCAGCCAGGGATTGGCGCGCCTGCCCCTCGGCACGTCGGGTGGACTGCTTTCGGGCACGGAGGAGGTGTCCACGGTGGTGGAGGACATGCGGAAGCCTTGTCTGTGAAACTTCGGGATGACGAGAAGACGTGCCCCGGCCACGACGGCCGCGCCGCAGCCGTGGGCACATGACGGCACCCGGCCGCAGCCGGGCTCGGAGGCCCGGTTACGGCCGTGCTGGTGCGGGAGTCAGCCGGCGGGGGAGTGGAGGTGTCGGTTCAGTGATGCCAGCGCGCCCAGGGCCGCACCGAGTGCGTCGAGCTGTCCCTCGGTGAGGGTGTGCAGCGCGCGCGCCAGGTGGGCTTCCTTGAGCGACCGCGCCTCGGCGAGCCGCTCCCGGGCCGTAGCCGTCGGGTGCAGGTGGGCGATCCGCTTGTCGGCCGTGTCCTGCCTGCGCTCCAGCAGCCCCAGATCGGTGAGCTGGGAGACGAGGGCGCTGACGTTGTTCGGCTTCATCAGCAGGGCTTCGGCCGTCTCCCGGACGGTGATCCCTTCGCGCTCCTCGATGAGGAACAGCAGTGCCAACTGGCCGTCGGGAAGCCGGGGATGCGGAAACTCCTGCGACACCTTCCGCTCCAGACCCCGGTGCAGCGCAGGCAGGGACGCCACGAGCGCGGAGGCTACGCGGTCGATCTCCTGGGCGGGCGCAGTGGGGTCGGGCATGCCCAGAGCATAGGTACCAGGGGATAGCTATGTCAACATACATAAATGTCGCGTCAGCCCGACCTGTGGTCGAGTGGTATACGTGCCGTTGAGAGCCCCGAGGGACCGCTCACGCGGTCGAGAGAAGGACCGTGACCAGGCGATGGACAAGCCGACGCACTTGATCGAGTTCGAGACGATGCTGCTGGGGCGGCACCTCCAGCTGAGCGCACCCCGGTCGAGGCGGGACGGTGGGCGTCTCGACCGCAGCGCGTACACCCTGCTGAGCCGGATCCGCGTGCAGGGTCCGATGTCCATCGGGCAGCTCAGCGACGCCTTCGGCCTCGACGCCTCCACCCTGAACCGGCAGACCGCCGCCATGCTGCGGGCCGGTCTCGTCGAACGCATCCCGGACCCCGATGGGGGCATCGCCCGTAAGTTCCGCATCACCGGTGCGGGTGAGCTCGGCCTCGACGCGGAACGTGCGGAGAACATCAGCGGGCTCGAGCGGGTCATGGCCGGCTGGTCGCCCGACGAGGTCGCCGTCTTCGCCGCGTACCTCAAGCGCCTCAACAGCGACATCGAGAACCTCGACGGACGGCCCTGGCCCCGGCCGGCTCAGGAGGCCTGACGCGAGGTCGAGGCCCCGGCACTCCCCTCTCCTGTCGACCGTCCCGGGGTGCATGCCGGCTTGGTGAAGGAGGCTCTCTCCGGGCCGGTCAGCCGTACATCGCCACGCTGTACAGCGCCGCGAGCGCGGCGTCGATGGGGTGGGGCAACGGCTTGCCCGAGGGGTCGAGCCTGTTCCACCTCTGCATGTTCACCGCGACCGCCATCCGCCGTTTGCCGTCGGCACGGGTCATGGCCAGCGCTCCACCGCCCCAGACCGTGCCGCCGTGGCCCCAGAAGACGCCTTGGCCGGGACCCTCCATCGGGTGAAGGCCGAGGCCGTAGTCGATCGTCCTGCCCTCCTGGGAGACGACCGGGACGGTGCGTTGCATCTGCGCCAGGGACGACCGGCTGACGATCTCCCCGGCCAGCAGCATGCCGTAGAAGCGGTTGAGGTCCGAGACGGTCGATATGAGCGAGGCCGAGGGCCCCACCCATGACATGTCGTAGACGCTGTAGTCGCGCGGCGGGTCGATCATGCCGAACCACGCCTCGTAGAGCCGCGAGTGCGGGCCGTCGACGTACGGGCCGGCGGGGAATCCGGTGTTCCCGAGACCGGCGCGCTCGATGACGTTCCGGGTGATGTACTGCTCGGCCGTGGTGCCGGTCGCCTGTTCCAGGAGTTGGACGAGGAGCAGGTAGTTGGTGTTGGAGTACAACCCCGGCGCATCGCCCGGGGCGCCGACGGCAGGTGCGGTGACCCCCATCCCGATCAGTTCGGTGGGGTCGAAGCGCCTGAGCCGGAAGTCGTCCAGGCTCTGGGGTCCGGTGTCCGCGAGGGCGGGGAACGCCTTGAGCGAGGGGTAGGCGTACGGGAGGTACTCGGCGAGGCCGCTGGTGTGGTTGAGCAGCATCCGGACCGTGATCGCGTCACCGCGTTCCCCTGGGACCAGCTTCGGAAGGTACCGGCCGACAGGCGCGTCGAGACCGATGCGCCCGCTCTCGACCTGCTGCAGGACCGCGGCGGCGGTGAAGGTCTTGGTGATGCTGCCGACGCGGTGCCGCATGTGGGCGGTGACGGGGCGGCCGGTGGCGGCATCGGCGACCCCGGCGGCGCCGCTCCAGACCTGGTCGCCGTCCCGTACCTCGGCGAACAGGCCCGGAATCCCGGCTCGGTGGACGTTCTCGACGGCCGTTTCCAGCGCCGCGGAATCCAGTGCGTTCTTCACGTCATGCGTCCTTTCGTATTTCCCGGGGTGAGCTCCGTGTCGGTCACCCGACCCGGGACAACGGGGCACGAGTGGCATGCCGGCCCGCCTCCTGCCGAGCCGTCCGGCACGCCCATGTCCCCATTATGCACGCGGTGCGTGCAACGCCAAGTGCATAGGTTAGGGTGAAGCCCGGCGAGAGGAGCAAGATGGCAGGCAGAAGGCGTTGGTCGACCGATGAGATCCTGGACGCGGCGGCGGAGCTGCTGCGCACGAGCGACGCGGATTCGTTCAGCGTGCGCAAGCTGGCCGCGGTCCTCGGGACCGATTCCTCCAGCCTTTACCGGCACTTCCGCAGCAAGACCGAGCTGCTGCGCGCGGTCGCCGACCGGATCCTGCTGGCCGCCATGGACGACCACCGAGTCGAGGGCGACTGGAAGCAGCGCCTCACGGCCCTGGCCCTGCGCATGAGGGATGCCTTCGGCCAGCAGCCCGAGCTCGCCGCGGTCTGGGGTCGTTACGCGTCGAGCGGCACCGGTTCCCGGCTGGTCATGGAAGAGGTGCTGCAGGCGCTGCGGGAGTCGGGTCTGCCCGACGGGGAGATCCCGGTGCGCTACCACCGGATCGCGGTCCTCATCGCCGCGCTGATCTCTTCGGAGGCCGGGGCGGGCGCGGTCACCCCGGAAGAGCGCGAGCAGGGGATGGAGCTGTTCCGTGTGGCGGTCCTGGGTGCCGACCCCGAACGCTTTCCGGCCCTCGCGCACTTCGCCCGCGAGGTCCGCCCCCTCGGGGCGGACCGCCGCACCGCATTCGAGGAGATCCTCGCTGCCCAGATCGCCGACATCGAGGCCGCGATCCGCCGGAGCCGTTCGACAGCCGGCGCCGAAGGGACCTGAGCGGGACCGAGCCCGGATCCGGGCCTGAAGCGGATCTACGGCCGCGCTTAAGAAATCCTCGATGGACCTGGAGCCCCGGGTGCGGCACATTTCTCGGTGACGGCAGAGAGCGCGGTGACAGGCGGTTCGTCCTGTCCCGTCCGGCCGTATCCCCCGCCGCCCCGGGCCGCAGGCCGTCTTCGGCATGCCCGGGACCGGGCCGTCCGCCACGTACCAGGTACAGGAGCCGCAGCCGTGAAGGCACTCGTGAAGCACAAGGCCGAGCCCGGACTGTGGCTGATGGATGTGCCGGAGCCCGAGACCGGCCCCGGAGACGTACTGATCAAGGTCCTGCGCACCGGGATCTGTGGCACCGACCTGCACATCCGCGACTACGACGGCTGGGCGCAGCGGGCCGTGCGAACCCCGCTCGTCCTGGGCCACGAGTTCGTCGGCGAGGTCGCCGGGACCGGCGCGGACGTCGTCGACATCAAGGTCGGCGACCTGGTCAGCGGTGAGGGCCACCTGGTGTGCGGGAAGTGCCGCAACTGTCTCGCCGGACGGCGGCACCTGTGCCGCTCGACCCTCGGACTCGGGGTCGGCCGGGACGGGGCCTTCGCCGAGTACCTGGCGCTGCCCGCCTCGAACGTCTGGGTGCACCGGGACAAGGTCGACCTCGATGTCGCCGCGATCTTCGACCCGTTCGGCAACGCCGTGCACACCGCGCTGTCCTTCCCGCTGGTCGGTGAGGACGTGCTGATCACCGGCGCGGGCCCGATCGGCATCATGGCAGCCGCCGTGGCCCGTCACGCGGGCGCCCGCAACGTCGTCATCACCGACGTCAGCGAGGCCCGGCTCGAACTGGCCAGGAAGGTCGGGGTGAACCTCGCCCTGAACGTCGGCACCGCGACCATCGCCGACGGTCAGCGCCAACTCGGCCTGCGCGAGGGCTTCGACATCGGCCTGGAGATGTCCGGACGCCCCGAAGCCATGCGGGACATGATCGCGAACATGACGCACGGCGGCCGGATCGCCATGCTCGGACTGCCGTCCGCCGAATTCCCCGTCGACTGGTCCCGGATCGTCACCTCCATGCTCACGATCAAGGGCATCTACGGCCGCGAGATGTACGAGACCTGGTACGCGATGTCCGTCCTCCTGGAGGGTGGGCTCGACCTCGCCCCCGTGATCACCGGCCGGTACGGCTACCGCGACTTCGAAGCCGCGTTCGACGACGCCGCGAGCGGACTCGGTGGCAAGGTCCTGCTCGACTGGACCGCCTGAAGCTCCTCGTACGCACCCGTATCCACCTGGGAGACACCTTCATGTTCGATTCCGTACGCGACGACCTGCGCACCACCCTCGACGAGATCCGCGACGCCGGGCTCCAGAAGCCCGAGCGGGTCATCGGCACCCCGCAGTCCGCCACCGTCGCCGTCACCTCCGGCGGACGCGCCGGTGAGGTGCTCAACTTCTGCGCCAACAACTACCTGGGCCTCGCCGACCACCCCGAGGTCGTCGCCGCCGCCCACGAGGCGCTGGACCGCTGGGGCTACGGGCTCGCGTCCGTCCGCTTCATCTGCGGCACCCAGGAGGTCCACAAGGAGCTGGAACAGCGGCTCTCGGCCTTCCTCGGCCAGGAGGACACGATCCTCTACTCCTCCTGCTTCGACGCCAACGGCGGAGTCTTCGAGACGCTGCTGGGCCCCGAGGACGCGGTGATCTCCGACGCCCTCAACCACGCCTCCATCATCGACGGCATCCGCCTCTCCAAGGCGAAGCGCTACCGCTACGCCAACCGCGACATGGCCGACCTGGAGCAGCAGCTCAAGGAGGCATCCGGCGCCCGCCGCAAGCTCGTCGTCACCGACGGCGTCTTCTCCATGGACGGCTACGTCGCCCCGCTCGCCGAGATCTGCGACCTGGCCGACCGCTACGGCGCCATGGTCATGGTCGACGACTCGCACGCCGTCGGCTTCGTCGGCCCCGGCGGCCGCGGCACCCCCGAGCTGCACGGGGTCATGGACCGGGTCGACATCATCACCGGCACGCTCGGCAAGGCCCTGGGCGGCGCGTCCGGCGGTTACGTCGCCGCGCGCGCCGAGATCGTCGCGCTGCTGCGCCAGCGCTCGCGCCCGTACCTCTTCTCCAACTCGCTCGCCCCGGTCATCGCCGCCGCCTCCCTCAAGGTCATCGACCTGCTGGAGTCCGCGGGCGACCTGCGCGAGCAGCTGAATGCCAACACCGCGCTCTTCCGTTCCCGGATGACCGAGGAGGGCTTCGACATCCTGCCCGGCGACCACGCCATCGCGCCCGTCATGATCGGTGACGCGGCGAAGGCAGGCCGGATGGCGGAGCTCCTCCTCGAGCGCGGTGTGTACGTGATCGGGTTCTCGTACCCAGTCGTCCCGCAGGGCGCCGCGCGCATCCGCGTCCAGCTCTCCGCCGCGCACTCCACCGACGACGTCAACCGCGCCGTGGACGCGTTCGTCGACGCACGAGCCGCGCTGGAGGCGTAGGACCGCCCCGCGAGCTGGGACAATGAGCGCATGATCGATGCACGGCGGCTGCGCATCCTCCGTGCGGTGGCCGACCACCGCACGGTGACCGCCGCGGCCGCCGCGCTGTATCTGACCCCCTCCGCGGTCTCCCAGCAGCTCGCCGCCCTGGAGCAGGAGACCGGTCACCGGCTGGTCGAGCGCGGGGCCCGCGGTGCCCGGCTGACCGCCGCCGGGGAGATCCTGCTGACCCACGCCAACGCGGTCCTCGCCCAGCTGGAGCGGGCCGAGGCGGAGCTCGCCGACTACAGCGCGGGCATCGCGGGGACGGTCACCGTCGCCGCGTTCGCCACGGGCATCGGGCTCGTCCTCGCCCCCGCGATCGCCGAGCTCACCCGCACCGCACCGGGCATCCGGGTCCGGGTGCAGGACGCGGAGGGCGACGCCAGCGTGCCGATGGTGCTGGACCGTCAGGTCGATGTGGCGGTCGCCGTCGAATACCGGGGTGCGCCCGGCGACGACGACCGGCGGCTGACCCGGGTGCCGCTGTACTCCGAGCCCTTCGACGCGGTGCTGCCGGTCGGCCACCGCCTGGCGGGCCAGGACCACGTCGCCGTCGCCGATCTCGCCAAGGACGCGTGGATCGGCCCTTACCCCGGCAATCCCTGCCACGACGTGGTGGTCCTGGCATGCGAGTACGCCGGCTTCGAGCCCCTGCTGGAGCACTCCTCGGACGACTTCCACGCCGTGGTCGCCCTGGCCGGGGCGGGCGCCGGGGTGGCGCTGGTGCCCCGCTCGGCGCTGCGCGGCACGGAGCTCGGCGGCGTCGTCGTACGGCCGGTGGAGGGCGTGGCCCCGACCCGCCGGGTCTTCGCCGCCGTACGGCAGGGGGCCGAGGGGCATCCGCTGATCAAGCCGGTCCTGGAAGCGCTGCGCGCGGCGGCGGGGCCGGCGTAGAACGGTCCGGCGCGCGGTGCTCCTTGCTGTTCAGGACGCCCTCAGTCGCCGACCACCGGCACATGAGGGGCGTGGTGGTTGACGGCGGCGGCGAGTGCGGCCCGGTCGAGAGTGATGGTTCACGCCGGCTGCAGCAGGTCCCACCGGTTGCCGTACAGGTCCTCGAAGACGACGACGGAGCCGTACGTCTCGTGCCGCGGCTCCTCCAGGAAGCGGACCCCGGCGGCCCGCATCCGCTCGTGGTCACCCTCGAAGTCCTCCGTGTGCAGGAAGAATCCGACCCGGCCGCCTGTCTGCGCCCCGACGCTCGCGAGCTGGGCATCGTCCTTCGCGCGGGCCAGGAGCAGGCCGGTCCCGGTCGTGCCCCGCGGCCGTACGACGATCCAGCGGGAGCCGTCGCCCCGGTCCGTGTCCTCCACCAGTTCGAATCCGAGGGCGTCGGTGTAGAAGGAGAGGGCCTCGTCGTAGTCGCGGACGACCAGCGTGACCAGGGCGATGTGGGACATGGGGATCCTCGTCCTCGAATGTACGGACCATGCGTGCGTTATACGTAACACTAACGCGCCCCGGCCCGTCCGGGGACAATGCCCGCCATGGACACGAGCGACCTCGCCGCGCTGACGGACCGCGCCCGCCGCCTCGCCGCCGGCGGTGACCGCCGCATCCTCGGCATCGCGGGAGCGCCCGGCGCCGGGAAGTCCACTCTGGCCGCCCGGATCGTCGAAGGGCTCGAAGGGCACGCGGTCCTCGTCCCGATGGACGGCTTCCACCTGGCGGGGGCGGAGCTGGAACGCCTCGGGCGGGCGGACCGCAAGGGCGCACCCGACACCTTCGACGCCTCCGGTTACGCGGCCCTGCTCCGGCGGCTGCGCCGGCCCGAAGGTCCGGACCCGGTCTACGCACCCGCCTTCGACCGCGCACTGGAGGAGCCGGTCGCCGGGTCCGTGTGCGTCGCCGCGGACATCCCGCTCGTCGTGACCGAGGGCAACTACCTGCTGTTGGACGAGGGCCCCTGGGCACCGGTGCGCGGACTGCTGGACGAGGTGTGGTTCCTGGACGCCGATCCCGGGCTGCGGGTGAGCAGACTCGTGGACCGGCATGTGCGGTTCGGCAAGCCACGCCCGTACGCCGAGCGCTGGGTCGCCGGGTCCGACGAGCGCAACGCCACGCTCGTCGAGCGGTACCGCGGCCGCGCCGACCTCGTCGTACGGCTCCCCTGAGCCGGGTGCCGGCCTCCGTCGTACGGCTCCGCCCAGCCGGGTGCGGCGCGCCCGGGATCCCGCTCGCGTCGACCCGTACGGACGGGCAGGATGCTGAGTGCCGCGTCGCGCCCCGCCAGGAGGTCTCCATGCCCAGTACCGATCAGCCCGTGCCCTTCACCGCCGACGACTACCGGGCCAGGATGACCCGCGCGGCCGAGTCCGCCGACGCCGCGGGCCTGGCCGGCGTCCTCGTGGCTCCCGGGCCCGACATGGTCCACCTCACCGGCTACCGGCCGACCGCGGACACGGAACGCCTCACCTTGCTCGTCCTCAGGGCGGGCCACGACCCCGTCCTCGTCGTCCCGGCCCTGGAGGCGGCGGACGCGGAACGGGCGGCAGGTGCCCCCGCCCTCACCCTGAGGGACTGGACCGACGCGGCGAACCCCTACACCCTGACCGCCGGACTGCTCCACGCCAAGGGCCGGTTCGGGATCAGTGACAACGCCTGGGCGCTGCACCTGCTGGCCCTGCACAAGCTTCTCCCCGACACCTCCTACGCCTCGCTGACCGATGCCCTGCCGATGCTGCGCGCGGTCAAGGACGCGGCCGAGCTGGAGAGGCTCGCCGCCGCGGGGGCGGCGGCCGACGCGACGTACGAGCAGATCCTGAAGGTCCGCTTCTCCGGCCGGCGGGAGAGCGACGTGGCCGCCGACCTGGCGGCGCTCCTCATGGAACACGGGCACTCCCAGGTCGACTTCACCGTGGTGGGCTCCGGGCCCAACGGCGCCAACCCGCACCACGAGGCGGGCGACCGCACCATCGAGCGGGGCGACATGGTGGTCCTGGACTTCGGCGGACTGAAGCACGGCTACGGCTCCGACACCTCCCGCACGGTCCACGTCGGCGAACCCACCGCCGAGGAGCAGCGGGTCCACGACGTCGTACGGGAGGCGCAGGAGGCAGGCTGCGGGGCGGTGCGGCCCGGAGCGGCCTGCCAGGACGTCGACCGGGCGGCCCGCGCCGTCATCACCGAATTCGGCTACGGCGAACGTTTCATCCACCGCACGGGCCATGGCATCGGCGTCACCACCCATGAACCGCCCTACATGATCGAGGGCGAGGAGCAGCCGCTGGTCCCCGGGATGTGCTTCTCCGTGGAGCCGGGCATCTACCTCCCGGGCCGCTTCGGCGTCCGCATCGAGGACATCGTCACGGTCACGGAGAGAGGGGGCAGGCGGCTGAACACCACCGCCCGCGAACTCGCGGTCGTCGAGTAGGTCCCGCCCGCCCTCAGTCCTGCGGCTCGCGGTCGCGGAACCGGTGCACCACGTCATAGGGGTACGGCAGCGGGCGCTCGCTCGCTCCGTCCAGCCGCGCCGCCTGATCGGACGTCAGCTCCCAGCCCGTGGCGCCGAGGCTGTCGGCCGGCTGCGCGGGCGTGCGCGCACCGACGATCGGTGCGGTGACGCCCGGGCGCCCCAGCAGCCGGCGCAGGGCCACTGCGCGGGGGTGCGCCCGGCCTCCTCCGCGACCGCGACGACCGCCTCGACGGCCCGCCACGTCTCCTCGTCGTCCCGTTCCCTCCAGGCCTCGCGGCCCAGCTGCCGCTGGTACCTGGCCTCGCGGGTACCGGGCTCCGCCGCTGTCATGCCCCGCCGGTACTTGCCCGTCGGCCAGCCTCCCTGGAGCGGGCTCCAGGGGATGATGCCGACGCCTTCCGCCAGGCTCACGGGGACGAGCTCCCACTCCACCTCGCGCGGCGTTGTTCAGTCATCGGCGAGTACGACACACGATTCCGGAGGCAGGTGCAGCACGCCGTCGGCGCCGGGGGCCCCGGCCTGCTCCCAGGCGGCCAGCACCCTGCCCCCGCCGGCCCGGTGCCGGCCGGCACCCAGCGGGACGGCCGCGGGCTTCGCCGAGAGGTTGACCACGACCCGCAGATCGCCCCTGCGGTAGGCGATCCACCGCGCCTCCTCGTCGTACGCCGTCCTCACCGAGGCCAGGTCCGGATCGGAGAGGTCCGGCAGGGCGCGGCGCAGGGCGATCAGCTCGCGGTACCAGGCGTGCAGCCGGGCGTGCGGCTCGCGCTCCGGTTCGCTCCAGTCGAGGCAGGAGCGGGCCCGCGTGGCCGGGTCCTGCGGATCGGGGATGTCCTCCTCGGCCCAGCCGTGCGCCGCGAACTCCCGCCGCCTGCCCTCGCGTACGGCGCGGGCCAGATCCGGATCGGTGTGGTCGGTGAAGAACTGCCACGGGGTGCGGGCGCCCCACTCCTCGCCCATGAAGAGCATCGGGGTGAACGGTCCGGTCAGCACGAGCGCCGCCGCGCACGCCTGGAGACCCGGGGAGAGCCCGGCGGCGAGCCGGTCCCCGAGGGCGCGGTTGCCGATCTGGTCGTGGGTCTGGGCGTAGCCGACGAAACGGTGGGCGGGCGTCCGGGCCGTTTCGACGGGGCGGCCGTGCGCGCGGCCCCGGAAGCCGGAGTACGTGCCGTTGTGGAAGAACGCCTTGGTCACGGTCTTGGCGAGGGCGGCCAGCGGGGCGGTCGCGAAGTCGGCGTAGTAGCCCTGGGACTCGCCGGTGAGCGCGGTGTGCAGGGCGTGGTGGAAGTCGTCGTTCCACTGGGCGTGCAGCCCGATGCCGCCCTCCGTGCGGGGAGTGGTCGTACGGGGGTCGCAGAGGTCGGACTCCGCGATCAGCCCGAGCGGCCGGCCGAGCCCCGAGGCGAGCGCGTCGACGGCGGTGGAGAGTTCCTCCAGGAAGGTGAGCGCCCGGCCGTCGGCCAGCGCGTGGACGGCGTCCAGGCGCAGGCCGTCCAGGCGGTAGTCCCGCAACCAGGCGAGCGCGCTGCCCAGCAGATAGGCGCGCACCTCGTCCGATCCGGGGGCGTCGAGGTTGACGGCCGAGCCCCAGGGGGTGTGGTGCGTGTCCGTGAAGTACGGGCCGAAGGCCGGGAGGTAGTTGCCCGAGGGCCCCAGGTGGTTGTGGACCACGTCCAGGACGACGGCGAGCCCCAGTCCGTGCGCCGTGTCGACAAAGCGCTTCAGTCCGTCCGGACCGCCATAGGGCTCGTGCACCGCCCAGAGCGACACTCCTTCGTACCCCCACCCGTGGGTTCCCGGGAACGGGCAGACGGGCATCACGGACACATGGGTGATGCCGAGGTCCACGAGGTGGCCGAGCCGCTCGGCCGCGGCGTCGAAGGTGCCCGCCTCCGTGAACGTGCCGACGTGCAGCTCGTACAGGACCGCGCCGGCCAGCCCGCGCCCCGCCCAGGCGTTGCGCCAGGCGTAGGCGTCCTGATCGACGACCGCGCTCTCGCCGTCCGGTCCGTCCGGCTGGCGGCGGGAGCGCGGATCGGGCAGCACGGGGCCGTCGTCGAGCGAGAAGCCGTAGCGGTCACCGTCCGCCGCCCCGGCCTCCGCCGTCCACCAGCCCGCACGCAGCGGGTCACGCTCCATCGGCCGGCGCCCGCCCGCCGTGCACAGCACGGCCGACCCGGCCTCGGGGGCCCACACCTCGAACTGCATCCACCACTCCTCGTCCACGGACCTGATGCCTCGCCGGAGGCCCCATGATCGACGGAATTCGCACGTACGGCCCCGGGACACTGGAGCGAGCCCGTAACTGGCGATTAGGGTCTGGTCCTGATCATTGCCCTACCGGGTTCTGCTCATTCGCGGTGAGCCCGGGCAGTAATACAAGGTCCCTCTTACGGCTGCTGGAGGCCGAGATGACCGTGCCGACATTCCCACCCGGTTTCCTGTGGGGCGCCTCCGCCTCCGCTTTCCAGACGGAAGGGGCCTTCGACACCGACGGCAAGGGGCTCTCCGGCTGGGACGCCTTCGCCGCGCAGCCCGGCCGGATCAAGGACGGCACCGACACCACCCGCGGCACCGGCTTCCACGAGCACTACCGCGAGGACGTCGCCCTGCTCGCCGGACTCGGCGCGGACGCCTTCCGCTTCTCCATCAGCTGGCCCCGGGTCGTGCCCGGCGGCAGCGGCTCGCTCAACCCCGCCGGACTGGATTTCTACGACCGGCTCGTCGACGAGCTCTGCGCCCACGGCATCACCCCGGCCCCGACCCTCTACCACTGGGACACCCCGCTCCCGCTCGACGAGGCGGGCGGCTGGCTCAACCGGGACACCGCCTACCGCTTCGCCGAGTACGCGGGCATGGTCGCCGAACGCCTCGCCGACCGGGTCCCCATGTGGATCACCATCAACGAACCGGCCGAGGTGACGATGCTCGGCTACGCGCTCGGTGAGCACGCCCCCGGCCGCACACTCCTCTTCGACGCCCTGCCTGCCGCCCACCACCAGCTGCTCGCCCACGGTCTTGCCGTAAGGGCACTGCGCGCCGCAGGCGCCGGCAACATCGGCATCGCGCTCTCGCACACCCCCGTCTGGACGGCGGGGGACTCCGACGAGGACCGCATGGGAGCGGAGATCTACGACACCCTCACCAACTGGCTGTTCGCCGACCCGGTCCTCACCGGCCGCTACCCCGACGAAGGCTTCGCCGCACTGATGCCGGGACCGGTCGAGGACGATCTCAAAATCATCTCCGCGCCCCTCGACTGGTACGGCGTCAACTACTACAACCCGACCCTGGTCGGCGCGCCCAGGCCCGAAGCGCTCGACTCCTTCTCCGGCTACCCGATGCCCGCCGGCCTCCCCTTCGGGATCAGGGAGATCGAGGGCTACGACACCACCGACTTCGGCTGGCCCGTCGTCCCCCAGGGGCTCGCCGAGACACTCGGCCAGCTGCGGGACCGCTTCGGCGACCGGCTGCCGCCCGTCTACATCACGGAGAACGGCTGCGCGGTCGACGAGCCCGTCGCCGACGGCCGTCGCATCGCCTTCCTGGAAGGTCACCTGGAGGCGCTGCGTACGGCCATCGACGCGGGCGTCGACGTGCGCGGCTACTTCACCTGGTCACTGACCGACAACGTCGAATGGACCGAGGGCGCCAGCAAGCGGTTCGGCCTGGTCCACATCGACTACGAGACCCTGCGTAGGACCCCCAAGGAGTCCTACGCCTGGTACCGCGACGTGATCCGCGCGCAGCGCACGGGCGGCACGCACGGTTCGGCGCTCACACCAGGTGAACGCGCTCCTGGGTGATGCGGTGGCCGGCCCGGGCGAACGCGGCGGCCATCGGCGCGTTGCCCCGGTCCGTCGCGCCCGCGACGGAGCTGGCACCCTCACCGGCGAGGAAGTGGGTGCTCTCGACGAGCAGGTCGTAGCCGTATCCGTGCCCCCGCGCCTCGGGGACGACTCCGATGAAGCCGATGCACGGGCCGCCCGGATTGCGGGCGGGCACGTGGATACCCGCGAGCGCGCCGTCCGGGGTGTGGGCGAGCTGCCACCAGGAGCGTGGCGAGGGGCACCAGTTGAAGAAGTCCAACTCCTCCTGGGCGGCCTGCTCCAGACCGCCCGGGCCCTCGATGGTGCGCCGGGCGTGGGCGTCCAGCGTCTCGGAGTGGACCCGGCGCAGCACCTCCAGGATCACGGCGTCATCGGGCTCCTCGCGGAACTCCAGCCGGCCCGGCCTCTCGGGCAGGCCGTCCGCGGGCGTCCACTCGTAGCGGTAGCGCTCGACCAGCGGCTTCATCCCGGCGGCCTCGGCCGCCGCGATCCGCGCCGAAGCGGCCGCCCGCACTTCGGGGGCCTCCCGCCAGCCCGGTGGCACGATCAGCTCGTACTCGACCGACCACGGTGCGCGGCACAGCAGTTCGGTGCCCGCGGCGTCCTCGCCCTCGGCGAAGTCGAAGTAGTTGAGCAGCACGGGTTCGTCGTCCTCGGGCCCGCCCCACCAGGCCGCCCGCGCGACGACGACGCCGTCGCGCAGGGCGACCCAGGTCCAATCGGGGCGGTACTCCCCGCCGTCGGCCACGGTGGCGTAGCGGTGGCCGAACGCGGCGCGGCCGACGAGGCGGGGATCCCGCAGTGAATCGAAGAGATGCACGTCGCTCTGGGAGAGCGGACGGATGACCGGATCGGTCATGGATGTGTCCTCCGGGACTCGGTGAAGAGAAGCGAGCGCTCCCGGTCAGACCGAGTCCGACACCGTCCTGCGGACGGGGCGGGAGCGCGTGAGCGTGGTGCTACGGGTGGTGCTGAGGTCACGCACGTGTCTCGCCTCCTTCCCTGTCCGGGCGGTTGTCCGGGCGCCGACACTACGGCTCCCGGACCATCAGGTCCACCTGTTTACGGCTGGTCCCACACCATGTCGAAGGCACGCTCGAAGTTGACGTAGCCCAGGCGCGCGAACGACTTCGCCATGGGGACGTTGCCGAGGTCCGTCGCCGCCCTGATCCGCTCCACGTCCTGTCCGACGAGCACCCGCGTGCCCTCTGCCAGGATGTCGTCGATGTAGCCGTGTCCGCGGTGCGCCGGCAGCACCCCGATGTAGGAGATCATCGGGTGGTAGTTGTTGCGCGCCGGAATGACGAAGCCGACCGGCTCTCCGCCCGGCAGCTCCGCGATCCGCCACCACTCCTGCGGTGTCCGGAGACCGGCGAACTCCTCGTCGTACTGCTTCTCAGCGGCTTCTCGGGCACTCAGTCCGGACGCCAGGTCCGCCTGGCCGTGCGCGTCCAGGGTGCCTTCCATCACCGGGGTCATCAGGGCGACGAGGTCCTCGCGTCCGGTGACCGGCCGGAACAGCAGCCGGCCGTTGTCCTCGGGCACGGGTGAGCCGGCCCGCCACTCCAGACGCAGCCGCTCGACCAGCAGCCTGGCGCCGCTCGCCTCCATGACCCGTATCCGGGCCTCGACGGCATCGCGTGCGGCGGGATCCTCGCGCCAGTCCGGCGGGACGAACCGTCCGTACTCCGGGCGGGCGGCTCCGGCGGGGACGACCGCGGCCGTCGCCTTCTCCACCAGCTCGAGCCCGATCGCGCCGCGCTCCGGCTCCGGCAGGGTGTCGTCCAGGTCGAAGAAGTCCAGGAACTGAGGGCTGCCGCCTTCCTGCCCCGTCCACCAGGAGAGCCGGCCCACGACCCGGTCCCCGCGAAGGGCCACCCACATCCAGTCGGGGCGTCGGCGGCCCGTGGCGAGGTCATCGGCGAGCTCGTGGTCGAGCACGTAGGAAAGACGGCAGAACAGACCGAGTTCGTCCGCTCCGGTGAGCGGACGGATGGTCAGTTCCGATGGTGCAGGGGTCACAGAGTCTCCTCGACGGGGGGTGCCGCGCTCGGTGGCGGCCCGTGACGATAACAACTGCCCGGCGGTCGGCGGGCAGTATTTGTTCACTGCCACGCAGGTCAGGGAGGCCGGAAACGGGCATCGTCTGGACACCTCGGGGCAGTCGGACCGACAATCGGTCCTGTGACGTCCTCCTTCGAGCCCTACACGTATCCCGCGCGGCTCTCGGACGCCGAGCGCGACCGTGTTCTCGGTGTGCTCAGAGACGGCGCCGCCCAGGGAAAGCTCTCGCACGACACCTTCCTGCGACGCATGGAACTGGCCCTGACCGCCCGGCGATCCGAGGAGCTGAAGGCGCTCACCTCGGACCTGGAGACGGGTGGCCGCTGGTCCCGTGGCCTGTTCCGCGCGGTGGGAGGGGTCTCCGCCTTCCCGGCCCGTGTGCGCAGGGCGTGGCAGTCCGAGCGGCTGCCCAGACTCCTGCTGCCCATGCCCGGCCCGCACCCGCTGCGCATCGGCCGTGATCCGGGCAACGGGCTCCGGCTCAGCCACGAGACGGTGTCGAGGCTGCACGCCGAACTGACCGCGCACGGCAGCCGGTGGATCCTGCGCGACCTGGGCTCGACGAACGGCACGTGCGTCAACGGGCAGCGGGTCGTCGGATCGGTGGTGGTGCGCGACGGCGACCAGGTGAGCTTCGGCCGGATGACCTTCCGGCTCGCCGCGTCACTGCCCGTGCCCCCGGCCTGAATCGGGGCGCCGGCAGGAACACTGTCACCCCGGTCGAGGTCCGGTGGGGCCGGGGGTGCTGCGTCGTGCAAGCGCCCAGAGGGTGAACGCGAGGCAGCTGATCGAGGCACCCAATGCGCATACGGCGCCCCAGCCGGACGCCGTGTAGAGGGAGGTCGCGGCGATGGCGCCGCCGGCGCTGCCGATCGAGTAGAAGACCATGTACCCGCCGATCAACCGGCTGCCCGCGTCCGGGTGCAGCGCATGGATCAGCGTCTGGTTGGTGACATGGACCGCCTGCACGGCGAGATCGAGGAGGATCACGCCGACGACCAGGGCCCAGAGCGAGCTGCGGGTGAAGGCCAGTGGCAGCCAAGAGGCGACGAGCAGGGCCAGGGCGATGCCCGTGGTCCGCTGGGAGAGTCCGCGGTCGTTCAGACGGCCCGCCATGGTCGCGGCCAGGGCGCCTGCGGCTCCGACCAGCCCCAATGCCCCGATCGCGGTGTGGGAAAGGGAAAGCGGGGGTTCGCTGAGCGGCAGCGCGATGCTGCTCCACAGGGTGCTGAAGGCTGCGAAGATCAGCAGGCCGAGCAGGGCCCGCAGCCGCAGAAGCCGTTCACCTGCGAACAGGGTGACCGTGGAGCGCAGGAGCTGTCCGTAACGCAGGGATGCCGGCTCAACGGCCTCGTGGCGCGGCAGCACCCGGTGCAGGACCAGGGCGAGCAGCGCGGTGAGCGCCGCTGACGCGAGGTAGACGGAGCGCCAGCCCGCCAGGTCGGCCATGAGGCCCGACGCGGTGCGTGCGAGCAGGATTCCGACCACCACGCCACTGGTCACGAGGCCGACGACGCGTCCGCGCCGGTCGGGAGGGGCCAGTGACGCCGCGAAGGCCATCAGCGTCTGCGTGACCACGGCGAGAAGCCCCATGCCGGCCATGCCCGCGAGCAGGATCGCCGCGGTGTGGGCGGTGGCGACGGCGGCCAGCGCAAGGACCAGGAGGAGCAGCTGGGCCACGACGAGCCGTCTGCGGTCGGCCACGTCGCCCAGGGGCACGAGGAAGAAGAGCCCCAGCCCGTATCCGACATGAGTGAGGGTGACGACGCTGCCGACCAGTGCCGGGCTCATACCGAGGTCGTGGCCCATGGTCACCAGGAGCGGCTGGGCGAAGTAGACGTTGGCCACCGCGGTTCCACAGGCGACGGCGAAGAGTATGACGATGCCGCGGGACAGGACGAATGCGGAGCCCTCGCCGCTCCGGGCCGTGGCCCGTGGTGTCGCGACATCATCGTTGCCCGGCATTCAGCACCCCTCCGCACACATGGTTTCATCTTGCTACCAATGGGGACCGTAACGTCCAGTGGTAGCATCTTGCAACCAGTGAGGGAATGGAGGACGGCATGGTGACAAGGACGCGCTTCGACGACAGCGACTGTCCCGTCGCGCGGTCGGTGGACGCGATCGGCGACTGGTGGTCTCTCCTGATCGTGCGCGACGCCTTCGACGGGAGCCGTCGCTTCGGGGAGTTCCAGCGCAGCCTCGGCGTGGCGAAGAACATCCTCACCGCCCGCCTGCGCGCCCTGGTGGCCGGCGGCGTCCTCGAATCCGTCCCCGCCTCGGACGGCAGCGCCTACCGCGAGTACGTACTGACGCCGAAGGGCGAAGCGCTCTTCCCCGTCATCGTGGCGCTGCGACAGTGGGGTGAACAGAATTTCTTCGCCCCCGGCGAACCGCATTCGCAGATGGTCGACCGCCGGCAGGGACATCGCCTTCGCGCGCTGGAAGTGCGCTCGGCCGACGGGCGACGGCTGAAGCCCGAAGACACCACCGTCCACAAGGTCTCCACCCGGTGACCGGAGCTCTTCAGCCCCGTCCCCGTGCCGTCCTGACGAGAAGCGCCACCGGCCGGTCCGCGAAGAGGTCTGCCACGGTGACCACCGGCCCCGTGAACTCCCGTCCGGACGAGAGCAGGTCGCCCCACGGGCCCTCGTCGGGCAGCGCCAGCTCCGTATCGCGCCAGCCGCCCTCCTCGTCGAGCCGCAGCGACAGCCGGGTCACCGCCGTGACCACCTCGCCGGACCGGCAGAACGCCAGGCAGTGCGCGGCCGCGGGGCCCCGTGCCGCCAGCGGGGCGTAGGTGCCCGACTCGCCGAACAGCTCCGGGCGCTCCCGGCGCAGGCGCAGCGAAGCCGTCGTCAGCGAGGCCTTCTCGTCGTCGCCTCCGGCGGGCCTGGTGAACGGCCGCCGGTTGTCCGGGTCGACCAGCGCGATGTACTCCCGCTCCGTGCCCTGGTACAGATCGGGCACGCCGGGCATCGTCAGATGCACCAGGGCGGCCCCCAGCACGTTGGCCCGCACGAACGGGGCGAGCGTGTCCGCGAACCTGGTCATCATCGACCGCGCCTCACCGGTGTCGCCGCCCGGACCGGCCGCCACGAAGTCGGTCACCGCCCGCTCGTACGCCGGATCCGGCTCGGTCCAGCTGGTGAACAGGCCCGCCTCGCGTACGGACTTCAGCAGCGCCGGTTCCAGCCTGCCCGCCATCTCACCGGCGGGCAGGCCCGCGCAGCCGTACGCCGACTGCCAGGCCTGCCAGGCCAGCTGGGGATCGGGGGACGGCACGGACACCGCCCTGGACAGTTGCGCCACGAGCGAGGACCACCGCTCGGGACACTCGGACAGGACCGCGATCCGGGCCCGGACGTCCCCGCTGCGCTTGGTGTCGTGGGTGGTGAGCACCGTGCCGGTCGCCGGCCAGTCCCGCGCGATACGGGCACAGAAGGCGTGGAACTCCTCGGGGCTCACCGCCGGCCGACCGGGGTCGCCGCCCACCTCGGTCGCGGAGATGAGCGGGACGTAGCGGTAGAACGCCGTGTCCTCCACCGACTTGGCGTGCAGCGCGGAGGCCGTCTGCGCGAACCGGGCACAGAACGCCGCGTGCGCCGGCCCGTCGCCGAGGCGGCCCAGCGCCAGATCCCGCACCACATCGACGGCCTCGGCCTCCTGGGAGACCGGGAACACCGCCTTGGCGTCCCGCACCGCCTCCGCCGGGAGCGTCGACTCGGCGATCTCCGTGAGCGGGCCGCCCGCCGTCACGTACGGCCGGTAGACGGGCACCCGGACCAGCAGTTCGCGCACAGCCGTGTGGAGCGCCCACGGCGCGTGGTCGTGCAGCGCGGGGTCCCCGGCACAAGCCTCGACGGCGAGGCGGGTCAGCCACTCCGTCTCGGCGGCCAGCTCGTGGGTGACCACGCGGTAGGCCGCCCGGCGGACGGTCGCGGTCCAGTAGCCTCCGCGGTCCCCCGGGGGCCCCGCGAAGTCCCGGTAGCGGCCCAGCAGATCCGCGGCGCCCATCGGGTCGGTGAACAGACCGTCGATCCGGTGCAGCGCGTCGTAGCCCGTGGTCCCCGCGACCGCCCAGCCTGCCGGCAGGGCCTCGGAGCCCGTGAGGATCTTCTCCACCACCGTCCACCGCCCGCCGGTGGCATCGCCGAGCCGCCCGAGATACGCGGCGGGATCTGCCAGCCCGTCCGGGTGGTCGATGCGCAGCCCGTCGACGACTCCGTCCCGGACCAGTTCGAGGATCTTGCCGTGGGTGGCGGTGAAGACCTCGGGGTGCTCCACCCGGACCCCGATCAGGTCGGAGATGGTGAAGAACCGCCGGTAGTTCAGCTCGGTCCTGGCCAGCCGCCACCAGGCGAGCCTGTAGTGCTGGGCGGCCAGCAGTTCCGGCAACGGGAGGTCGGCGGTGCCCTCGCGCACCGGGAACTCCATACCGCCGTAGCGGAGCACGGGGGTGCCGTCGTCCCTGGTGCCCGGCTCGAAGCTGCCGCTCTCCTCGCCGACGCGCCCCGCCAGCACGGGCAGCAGCAGCTTCCCGCCGCCCGCCGACCAGTCGATGTCGAACCAGCGGGCGTACGGCGAATCCGGGCCCTCGCGCAGCACCTCCCACAGCGGCAGGTTGTGCCGGGGCGCGGCGGCCATGTGGTTCGGCACGATGTCCAGGATGATGCCGAGGCCGTGGGCGCGTGCCGTACCGGCCAGCTGCCGCAGGCCCTCCTCGCCCCCGAACTCGGCCCGCACCGTGCTGTGGTCGACGACGTCGTAGCCGTGCCCGGAACCGGGCACGGCCTCCAGGACGGGGGACAGGTGCAGATGGGAGACGCCGAGCTCGGCGAGGTACGGCACGGCGTCGGCGGCGGCGGCGAACGGGAAGTCCGGTTGGAGCTGAAGCCGGTACGTGGCGGTGGGCGTCATGGATTCGTACGTACCCAGCAGGGCGCCGCTCTCCCACCTTCTCCGCCACCCGGCACCGGCCCGGAGGCCGCCCGGCCGGTGCCGTCACCCCATCGGCCTACGCCGGACGTTTGAGCACCGTCAGACTGCGCCCCACCAGCGTCACCCGCTCACCCGCGGACACCTTGGGTCCCGCACCGGGCGGCACCCCGTCCGGGATCGCCGTGTCCACGACGACCTGCCACTGCTTGCCGTGGTTCATCGGGACGGCGAATTCCAGGGTCTCCGCGCCCGCGTTGAACATGAGCAGGAAGGAGTCGTCGGCGATCCGCTCACCGCGCGGGCCCGGCTCGGAGATCGCATGGCCGTTGAGGAAGACCGTCATGGCCTTGGCGTGTGCGGCCTGCCAGTCCCGCTGGGTCATCTCCTCGCCCCTCGGGGTGAACCACGCGATGTCGGACAGCTCGTCGTGCGTGCCCTCCACCGGACGGCCGTGGAAGAAGCGTCTGCGCCGGAAGACCGGGTGGTCCCTGCGCAGCCAGACCATGGACCGGGTGAACTCCAGCAGGCTCGTGTCCGTGCCGTCGCCGTCCTCGTCGCCGTCCTCCGCACGCGAGGCGGCGGCAGGGTCGGGCCAGTGGACCCAGGAGAGCTCGTTGTCCTGGCAGTAGCCGTTGTTGTTGCCCCGCTGCGTACGAGCGAACTCGTCGCCGTGGCTCAGCATGGGCACGCCCTGGGAGAGCATCAGGGTGGCGATGAAGTTGCGCATCTGACGACTGCGCAGCTCCAGGACCTCCTTGTCCTCGGTCTCTCCCTCCGCCCCGCAGTTCCACGAGCGGTTGTGGCTCTCGCCGTCCCGGTTGCCCTCACCGTTGGCGTCGTTGCGCTTGTCGTTGTACGAGACCAGGTCGTGCAGGGTGAAACCGTCGTGGCAGGTGGTGAAGTTGATCGAGGCCAGCGGGCGCCTGCCGTCGTCCTGGTAGAGGTCGGAGGAGCCCGTGAGGCGCCCGGCGAACTCCGCGAGGGTGCGTGGCTCGCCCCGCCACAGGTCCCGCACCGTGTCCCGGTACTTGCCGTTCCACTCGGTCCACAGCGGCGGGAAGTTCCCCACCTGGTAGCCGCCCTCGCCCACGTCCCAGGGTTCGGCGATCAGTTTCACCTGGCTGACCACCGGGTCCTGCTGCACCAGGTCGAAGAAGGAGGACAGCCGGTCCACCTCGTGGAACTGGCGTGCGAGCGTCGCGGCCAGATCGAAGCGGAAGCCGTCCACGTGCATCTCGGTCACCCAGTACCGCAGCGAGTCCATGATCAGCTGAAGGACGTGCGGCGACCGCATCAGCAGGGAGTTCCCCGTGCCGGTGGTGTCCATGTAGTACTTCTGGTCGTCGGCCAGCCGGTAGTACGAGGCGTTGTCGAGACCCCGGAACGAGAGCGTCGGACCGAGATGGTTGCCCTCCGCCGTGTGGTTGTAGACCACGTCGAGGATCACCTCGATGCCCGCCTGGTGCAGCGCCTTCACCGCCTGCTTGAACTCCAGCACCTGCTCGCCCCGGTCGCCCCAGGAGGCGTAGGCGTTGTGCGGGGCGAAGAAGCCGATGGTGTTGTAGCCCCAGTAGTTGGCGAGGCCGGCGTCGGCGAGACGGTGGTCCTGGACGAACTGGTGCACCGGCATCAGCTCGATCGCGGTGACCCCCAGCTCCGTGAGATGGGCGATGATCTCGGGATGCGCGAGCCCCGCGTAGGTGCCGCGCAGCTCCTCCGGCAGGCCCGGGTGGAGCATCGTCAGGCCCTTCACGTGGGCCTCGTAGATCACCGTGCGGTGGTAGTCGGTACGCGGGCGCCGGTCGTCGCCCCAGTCGAAGTACGGATTGACCACGACCGAGCTCATCGTGTGCGGTGCCGAGTCGAGGTCGTTGCGCTCGTCCGGCTTGCCGAACGGATAGCCGTACACCGCCTCGCCCCACTGGATCTGCCCCGAGATCGCACGCGCGTAGGGATCGAGGAGCAGCTTCGCCGAATTGCAGCGCTGCCCGCGCTGCGGTTCGTAGGGCCCGTGCACCCGGAAGCCGTAGCGCTGCCCCGGCATCACTCCGGGCAGATAGGCGTGACGGACGAAGGCGTCGGTCTCGCGGAGCTCCACCGCTGTTTCCGAACCGTCGTCGTGCAGAAGGCACAACTCGATTCGGTCGGCGGCCTCCGAGAAGACCGCGAAGTTGGTTCCCGCGCCGTCGTACGTGGCGCCGAGGGGATACGCGTGTCCCGGCCAGACCTGCATAGATAGGACTCTTCCACTTCTGATCCGGGTGCTGGGGGTTTTCGCCCCGATACTCCCCGAAAGACGGTCCTGTACCTAGTACGTCGACCGGTGCGGTCGGGTTCCGTCGTGCGATCCCGCCGGGCCGGTCAACCTGGGACACCTCGGTGTCGCCCGGACAGGGGGTCCGGGTCCCGGAGCGGCTCCTCCGTCCGGTATGCGGCATGCCAGGGGGTGCGCAATCGCTATGAACCATCTCACTCCACCCGATCTCACCGCAAGGAACGGGCCTTCGGGATAGGGGAGTTGAGTAAGGAGCCTGTGCATCCGGCTGCACCGGCTCCCGCTACCGGAGTACCCTTCCTTGATCGTTGGTGGGGGAGTGGAAGGCGGTACACGGGTGAGCTCGGGAGGGTTCGAGCTGCCCCCAGGTGACGCAGGTCACGAGGGGGAATCGACTGATGCCCCGCCAGGGGCCGTCTCCCTCGCACAGCCCATGGAGATCGGTGCTGAGCTGGACTGGGGAGCGGACGCCTGGAACGAGGTGCGCACGCGTGCCCAGCGGGCCGGGCGGGCGTACATCTGGCTGAATCTCGTGGAACAGCGGCTGCGCGCCGTGGTCTCCGCCGTGATCCGGCCGATCTACGAGCCGGTGCACGGCGAGGACTGGGTGGTGGCCGCCGCGGGGCCCGCAGGGCAGGAGTGGGTGCAGCGTGCCGTCGCGGTCCGGGAGGTCTCGCGCCGCAAGGGCTATCTCCTCGACCCGGCGGACGACAACGTCCTGAGCTTCCTCACGCTGCCGCAGCTGCGCGAGCTGATGGTCCAGCACTGGCCCTGCTTCGAGCCGTACTTCGACGACCGCCGAGAGGTGGAGCTGGCGCTGGACGAGCTGGAGGTGGCGCGCAACGTCGTCTCCCGCAACCGCGCACTGAACGAGGCGGTCCTGGCACAGGCGGAGAGGGCCTCCTCGCGGCTCCTGGAGATCCTCGGCAGCGGAGCAGCGGTCCCGTCCGCCGACCGGCTGCCCGTGGACGCCGTGGAGGAGCTGGTCGGCGACCGGTACGCCGACGTGGTCTCCGTCCACCCGGACCGGGTGCGGCTGCAGCGTCAGCTTCCCGCCGAGGACCTGTTCGGCGGCGCGCGCCGGCTGGACGCGATCGGCATAGGGCTCAATCTCCTCACGCAGAACTTCTCGGGGCGCCGGCTGGTGCGCCTCGCCGAGTCGGGCTGCCGGGTCCGGCTGCTGTTCATCAACCCGGCGAGCAGCGCGGTGAAGCGCCGGGAGCGCGAGCTGGGACTCAAGAAGGGCGAACTGAGCCGCTCCGTGGAGATGAACATCCTCCACATGCGCCGGGTCCGCTCCAAGCTCCGCGACCCGGGGGCCTTCCAGATCCAGGTCTTCGACGAGACGCCGCGCTTCACGGCCTATCTGGTGGACGGCGACGGGCCCGACGCGGTCGGGGTCGTCCAGCCCTATCTGCGCCGCGCACGCGGCATGGAGGCGCCCGTGCTGGTGCTGCGCGGCGGGGGCCGTGCGGTGGTCAGGGCGGGGCAGGACAGCGAACACGGCCTCTTCGAGACGTACCGCGAGGAGTTCGAGTCGGTCTGGACGGACTCCAGGCCCGTCTCCTGACGCCCCTTCCGGCGTTGTCAGTGGTGCGTGCGAAGGTGGTCATCACTCGGGGGAGAGCACCACGGAAGGAAGGTACGGGATGAGCTGGATCAGCGGGCCGTTGCTGGCGTTCGACCTGGAGACCACGGGGACGGATGTCGAGACCGACCGCATCGTGACGGCGGCGGTCGTCCGGCTGGAGGCGGACGGATCCGTGTCCGAGGAGCGGACCTGGCTGCTCGATCCCGGTGTGGCCATACCCGAGCAGGCGTCGGCGATCCACGGCATCTCGACGGAGCGCGCCCGCGAGCACGGGGTGCCGGCCGCCTCCGCGATCGAGGAGATCACCCGTGCCGTCGCCGACGGACTGCGCTCGGGGACGCCGCTGGTGGTGATGAACGCACGCTACGACCTGTCCCTGCTCGACCGTGAGTGCCGGCGTTACGCGGTCGGGTCGGTCAGCGAGCGGCTGGGGGACGCGCCTTCGCCCGTCATCGATCCATTGGTGATCGACAAGCACGTCGACAAGTACCGGAAGGGGAAGCGGGCCCTCCACGCGCTGTGCGCCCACTACGGGGTGACGCTCGACGACGCGCACGACGCGAGGGCGGACGCCGTTGCCGCTGCCCGCGTGGTGCGACGCATGGGGGAGATGCACCAGTCGGTCGGAGTGATGCCGCTGGAGGACCTGCACGGTCTTCAGGTGCAGGCGGCAGCCGAGCAGTCGCGATCCCTGCAGGCGTATCTGCGGCGCACCGCGGATCCGTCGGCGGTCGTCGAACCGGCCTGGCCGCTCATCCCCCGGAGTCGGGAGCCGCAGGTGGGAGAGAGCGTTCCGGGGGTGTCAGTTCGGAGCAGGTGAAGCCGTCTCGTCGGCCTTGAAGTCGTAGTGGATCTGCTCTCCGTCGACGGAGGTGACGGTGACCGACACGCCCAGGGTGCTGCCGTCGTCCGCGGTGAGTGTGCACCGGGTTTCGGTGCCGACCTTCCCGGCGAGGTCCTCCGGGCACGTGATGTCCGGCTTCGGCTGGCCCGTCGTGGCGGCGAGCTTGTCGGCGAGCGAGTCGGCCAGCTTGTCCGAGGACAGCTTCGGATCGGTCTTCCCGGCGCTGACCGATGCCGAGCAGCCGGCGAGCAGCACGCCGACGGCCACGGCCGAAAGGCTCCACTTCGCCGCGGACAAGCGGGCTATGGTCACGGGGGCTCCATTCCGAATGATCAAGGCGGTCGCCGGAAGCATACGTGGCACCGCGTTCCCGTTCCCGGGAGGGCGAGGTGGCCCCCCGCCGGCCTCACAGCTTGCCGAAGATCACTCCGCGCCAGGTCCAGCCCGACTCGAGGGCGGCGTTCCGCAGGGGATCGGTCAGCTGCGCGCTGTCGAAGCTGAATGTCTCCGTCGCTCCGAGGCGGCCGTTCTCCCCGCGTTGGAGCGTGTAGCGGCGGGAGACTGTCCTGCCGGAGCCGCGCGAGTAGGCCGCCGACGCCTGGAGCCGCGGAGGATTCCCGACGCGGGTGACCTCCCACTGTTCCTCGACAGCACGCACCTCCGGGCCCCCCTCGACAAGGCGCATCCGGATCCGGACGGCGTGCGTCAGCTGGGACCCGATGAAGAAGGTCTGCCAGGCGGGCTCGTCGATCCGCCACTCCGCCACCAGATCGGCGCCATACGCCGCGCCGTCGCGGATGACGTAGGGGACATCCGGCTGGTTGAGGCTGAGCAGGGCTGTCCGCAACTCCTCGGCTGAGCGTGGCACGACCCCGTCCTCGGGACGCTTGGTTCCGGTCAGCATGTCGAAGAATCCCATGAGGCCAACCTATGAGGGGCCGGATCGGGGGTGCAAGAAGGGCCGTTCCGGCGGAGTCCTACGAAGCCGCGCCGGTGTCCGGGCGGGCCGTTTCCCGCGCGCGGGAGGGCAGTTCAGAAGGGGTACCAGCGCACCTCGGGGTCGTCCTCGCGCAGCGACGCCACCCTCCGCCGGAACTCCGCCAGCGCCTTGGGGTTCGCCGGGGCATGCTGGGAGACCCAGGCGCAGCTCGCCGTCTCGCGGGCGCCGCGCAGCACCGCGCATCCTTCCCAGACGCGTACGTCCCAGCCGTACGCCTCGGTGAACGCGTCGTAGGCATCGGAGGGCAGGCCGTACCGGTCGCGGGAGAGCGCGAGAACCACCAGATCGTGCTCGCGCAGATCGGCGGAGAAGGTCTCCAGGTCGACGAGCACCGGGCCGTCCGGGCCGACGTGGACGTTGCGGGGGAGCGCGTCGCCGTGGATCGGACCCGGTGGCAGATGCGGGGCGAGGGCCGCCGCGGCCTTCGCGAAGCCGTCGCGCCTGCCGCGCAGGTAGTCGGCGTCCGCCGGATCGATCGCGTCGCCCGCGAGCCGCAGCCAGCGCTCGACGCCACCGAGCAGCTCACGGCGCGGGAGCGTGAAGTCCTCCGGGGCGGGCAGCGCGTGCACCTGCGTGAGCAGCGGGGCCAGATCACGCGGTTCGGACGTGCGCACGGCGTCGGGCAGCCGGTGCCACAGGGTCACCGGGTGGCCCTCCACCAGGCGGGCCAGAGGTTCGGCGGCCCGTACGGCGGGTACTCCCGAGGCTGCGAGCCACCGGGCGACGGCCACCTCCCGCTCGGCCCGTTCCCGCAGCTCCGGGTGGTGCGTGGCGTCCCGGCCGATCTTGACCACCAGGTCACCGGAGGCGAACACCGCGTTCTCGCCCAGCGCGAGGAGCTCCGCCCCGCCGGGCAGTCCGGCGGCAGTGAGTACTTCGCGTGCGCGCATCTCGTCCATGGCCCGATTTTCTCATCCTCGCAGGCCACCTTGACGAACGGGCGGCCCGTCAGCACGATGACGGGGGCCGCCCGGGCGGCAATTCAGGGATGAAACCGATCCAAAGAGGTAAAGGGGTCGAATTCATGACACTGGCGACCGCAATGACGCGGTCCGGGCGTAAGGCCCCACAGGGCGGACGGGGTGACGGCCGCCGACGGGACGGCGCCACCTGGTTCCTGGTGCTGCCCGCGCTGATCCCGATCCTGATCCTCAGCGTCGGCCCCCTGCTGTACGGCATCGTGCTGGCCTTCACCGACGCGCAGTCGGGCCGCACCCGCTCCACCCAGTGGATCGGTGTCCTCAACTTCCAGGACCTCCTGCACGACACGCTGTTCTGGGACTCCTTCCGGATCGGCCTGCTGTGGGCGGTCGGAGTCACGGTCCCGCAGTTCGTGCTCGCCCTCGGCCTCGCCCTGCTGCTCAACGCGAACCTGCGGATGCGCTGGCTCGCCAGGGCGCTGGCGATCATCCCCTGGGCCATGCCCGAGGTCGTCGTCGGCATCATGTGGCGCCTGGTCTACAACCCCGACGCCGGCATCCTCAACGAGACCATCCGCGATCTCGGGCTCGGTGACGGCAGGGACTGGCTGACCGGGCTCGCCACCGCGCTGCCCGCCGTGATAGTCGTCGGCATCTGGGCCGGCATGCCGCAGACCACCGTGGCGCTCCTGGCGGGGCTGCAGAACACCCCTCACGAACTCCACGAGGCGGCCGCCCTGGACGGAGCGGGCGCCTGGCGTCGTTTCCGTACCGTCACCTGGCCCGCCATCAGGCCCGTGGCCCTCGCGATCAGCGCGCTCAACTTCATCTGGAACTTCAACTCCTTCGCCCTGGTCTACGTCCTGACCAGCGGCGGCCCCGGGGGCCGCACCCGGCTGCCCATGCTCTTCGCCTACGAAGAGGCCTTCCGGTACGGACAGTTCGGCTATGCCGCGGCGATGGGATGCGTGATGGTCGCCGTCATTTCGGTGCTGCTCGCCGTCTACCTCGCCGGCCGGCTCAGGGGAGGCGAGGACGCATGAGCCTCCGTACGGGCAGAACCGCGCGCGCCGGGCAGTACGCCGCGCTCCTGTGCTATCTCGTCTTCCTGGCCTTCCCCTTCCTCTGGCTGATCTCCACCGCCTTCAAGCCGGCCCGTGAGCTCGGCTCGCTGCACCCCACGTGGATTCCCGAGGATCCGACGCTGGACAACTTCCGGCAGGCCTTCGACGAGCAGCCGCTGCTACGGGCCGCGGCCAACTCGCTCACCGCCGCGCTCTGCGCCGCCCTGATCGCGGTGGTCATCGCCACGCCCATGGCCTATGTGATGGCCCGTCACCGGGGGCGGCTGTCCACGGCCGCCACGGGGTGGGTCGTGGTCAGCCAGGCGTTCCCCTTCGTCCTAGTGATCATTCCGCTGTTCCTGGTCCTCAAATACCTGCACCTGATCAACTCGCTGTGGGGGCTGATCCTGGTGTACGTCGTCTGGTCGCTGCCCTTCGCCCTCTGGATGCTGGCCGGCTACGTGAGGGCCGTGCCGCCCGAACTGGAGGAGGCCGCAGCGGTCGACGGGGCCGGGAAGGCGCGGATCCTCGTCTCGGTCACCGCGCCGTTGCTGGCTCCGGGGATCGTCGCCACAGCGCTCTTCGCGTTCATCACCGCATGGAACGAGTTCTTCTTCGCGCTCGTCCTGCTCAAGACACCGGAGAAGCAGACCTTGCCGGTCGTACTCACCCACTTCCTCGGCGCGGAGGGGGTGGCCGACCTCGGGCCGCTCGCCGCCGCCGCGTTCCTCGCCACGCTTCCCTCGCTCGTGCTCTTCGCGGTCATCCAGAAGCGCATCACGGGCGGTCTGACGGCCGGGGCGGTGAAGCACTGATGCGCCGCCGCCTGCCCGTGCTCGCCGCCGCGGTGACCACCGCGCTCGCCCTCCTGCTGACCGGCTGTTCGTCAGGAGGCGGCCGCGGTACGGACGCGGACGGCACGATCCGGCTCAGCTTCCAGTCGCTCGCCTGGCAGAAGGAGTCCGTCGACGCCAACAAGCAGCTCGTGCGCGAATGGAACGCCGCCCACCCGGACATCCAGGTGGACTACGTCCAGGGCAGCTGGGACAACGTCCACGACCAGCTGCTCACCTCCTTCGAGGGAGGCGAGGCGCCCGACATCATCCACGACGCCTCCGACGACCTCGCGGACTTCGCGTACGGCGGCTACCTCGCCGATCTGCGGACCCTGCTGCCGGACCGGCTGACCGAGGACATCCCGCGGCAGTCCTGGGCGACCACCACCTTCGACGACGGTGTCTACGGAGTGCCCTTCCTCCAGGAACCCAAGGTCCTGATCGCCAACACGAAGATCCTGGAGTCCTCGGGCGTCCGGATCCCGACCCCGGAGAAGCCCTGGAGCTGGCCGGAATTCCGGCAGGTCAGCGAGAAGCTGACGAAGAAGGGGACCTACGGGGTCGCCTGGCCGCTCAAGGAGCCGGTCTCCGTCACCCTCAATCTGGGGCTCTCCTCCGGTGGGCAGCTCTTCCACCGCGACGAGGACGGCAAAGTGACCATCCGGTTCGACGAGGGCGACCGGGTCATGCCCGGCACGGTCCGGGACCAGGTCGGCTCCGACCGCAGTGCCGCGCGTTCGGCGCTCGGCATGGGGGGTTCGGACACGCTCCCGGGCTTCTTCGGCGGCAAGTACGCCATGGTCCCGCTGGGCTTCTCCTACCGCCAGCAGGTCGTCGAGCAGGCGCCCGAGGGATTCGAGTGGACGGTGCTCCCCACCCCGGCCGGCAGCGGAGGGCTCGCTCAGGGAGTCAGCCCGCAGACCCTCTCGGTCGCCGAGGACAGCCCGCACAAGAAGGAAGCCGTGCAGTTCATCGACTTCCTGCTGCGCCCCGCGAACATGGTGCGGCTGGCCAAGGGCGACTGGATGCTGCCGACCGGTACCGAGGCGCTGGGTGATCCCGCACTGCACACCGAGGAGAACGGCTGGGCGACGGGCACCGCTCTCGCCCGTGCACTGCGTCCCGCCCCCGCGCAGTCGGTGCGCGGCTATCCCGAGTGGAAGGACAAGGTCGCCACTCCCGCGCTCCAGGAGTACTACAGCGGGGCCATCGACACCGAGGAGCTGAAGAAACGCCTGGTCGACGACGGGAACCGGGTGCTGGCGCGCTACCAGCGCTGATCGGGCCGCGGTACGTGGCCGAAATCAACTGGACGAGACGTATCGTCTCGCTTACGGTGGTGGCATGACAGCGACCCCGCGCGCCCACATCGCCATGTTCTCCATCGCCGCCCACGGGCACGTGAACCCGAGCCTCGAAGTCATCCGGGAGCTCGTCGCCCGTGGGTACCGCGTCAGTTACGCCATCCCGGCCTCGTTCGCCGGGACGGTCGCCGCCACCGGAGCCGAGCCGGTGATCTACACCTCCACACTGCCCACCGATCCGGAGGACTGGGGCAGTGAACCCATCGACTACATCGCACCGTTCCTCGATGACGCCGTCCAGGCCCTCCCGCAGCTCGCCGACGCCTTCGACGGGGACGAGCCGGACCTCGTCCTGCACGACATCACCTCCTACCCGGCCCGCGTCCTCGCCCACCGCTGGGGCGTGCCCACCGTCCAGCTCTGGCCAAACCTGGTCCCCTGGGAGGGGTACGGGGAAGAGGTGGGGGAGGCCATGAACGCCGATCTGAGGAAGACCGAGCAGGGCCGGGCCTACTTCGAACGCTTCGCGGCATGGCTCGCGGAGAACGGTCTGGGCGACCTCTCCTCGGACGACTTCGTGGCCCGGCCGCGCCGCGGCATCGCGCTCATTCCCGAGGCGCTCCAGCCGAACGCCGACCGTGTGGACCACGACAGGTTCACCTTCGTCGGTGCCTGCCAGGGCGAGCGGGCCGACCAGGGGGAGTGGAAGCGGCCGGCCGGCGCCGCGAGAGTCCTGCTGGTCTCCCTCGGGTCGTCGTACACCGACGAGCCCGCGTTCTACCGCGAGTGCGTCAAGGCCTTCGGCGACCTGCCGGACTGGCATGTGGTGCTGCAGATCGGCGCACACGTCGACCCGTCCGAACTCGGGGACGTACCGGACGGCGTCGAGGTGCACTCCTGGGTCCCGCAACTGTCCGTGCTGAAGCAGGCGGACGCCTTCATCACCCATGCGGGCGCGGGCGGCAGCCAGGAAGGGCTCGCCACCGGCACCCCGATGGTGGCGGTCCCGCAGGCCGTCGACCAGTTCGGCAACGCGGACATGCTCCAGGCCCTCGGAGTGGCCCGGCACCTGCCGAAGGAGGAGGCGGACGCCGCGTCCCTGCGCGCTGCCGTCCTCGCCCTGGTGGACGATCCGGACGTGGCCGCGAAGCTCGCGCGGATCCGGGAGCGGATGGCCCAAGAGGGCGGAACCGGGCGGGCCGCCGACCTCATCGAGGCCGAACTTCCCTCTTGAGCAGGCCCCTCACCGCTCCGGAACCGCAGCTGCCCCGGTTGACGGGTGCACCGTCAGGGAGGCGAAGTGCGGCCAGTTCCCGTCGGGATCGCCGTTGCGCGCGCTGATGGCGATCCCCCCGGTCGCGTCACCGCCCGTCGCGCGTGCCGCCCGCTTGATCTGTGTCCCGCCGTCGACGACGACCACGGTCCGATCGCCGTCCACAGTGACCCTGACGCGGTGCTCGGCGGCGTCGGTCAGGGTGCGGCGGCCGATTTCGTGCCAGCGGCCGCCCCGGTGCTCGCGCAGGCGGACGTAGCTGAAGCTGAGCGACACCTCGAGCGGATCGAGGCTGCCGTCGCGCACGATCAGGCCGACGCTGTTCTCCGACTCGCGCAGTCGGCCGACCCGGGCGTCGACGGTGTAGCCGTTCCAGTCGGCGGAGCTCGTCGGGCGGTAGGCGGCAGCGGCGTACCCCACCCGGCCGGGGTAGGGCCCGGCGCCGGTGAGCGCCCCCAGGCCGCCGGTCCTCCACCGCTCGTTGCGCCGCCACAGCTGGGGCTGGGTGAGCGGGGCAGGGCACTCGGCAGGGGACACGGACGTCCAGCGCTCGACGGCGGCGAGCAGCTCGCGGACGCCGGTGCCGGCGGTGACCTCCACCCGCTGCACCTCGCCGGCGGCGGCCGCCCGGCGCCCGGCCGGCAGCGGACGGTCGGAGCTGTTGGTCAGCGCGGCCACGAACCGCTCGGCGAGCGCCGTACGCAGCATCCGGCTGGTGGGCAGCGCCGCGGCTCGCCCCTGCGATTCGGAGAAGGGGTAGGCGAAGAGCCGGGGCCTGGGCAGGCCGTGGCGGGTGATGTCGCCGATCGAACGGTCGAGATCGTCCTCGATCCGCCGCCGGTACTCCTCCGCCGTCTCCCGCCGTTTCTCACGGGGCAGCCACAGCCGGTCGCCGAGCGCGGAGGACGTGTTCCCCGCCGCGTCCACGGCCTCCCGACGGTGCAGGTCATGGGTGTGGTTCTCGAAGTCCCAGCGCCCCGACCGGGCCATGCGGCCGATCTCCTCCCAGGAGAGGTAGTACGGGCGATGGCTCCCCACCGAACGGGTGATGAGGAAGGCGGCGGCCCGCATGCGGTACTTGGCCAGGATGCGGTCGGCGTGCACCCAGAGCCCGTGCGTGCCGTCGTCGAAGGTCAGGAACACCGAGCGCGGGCCCGGCGCCGGTCCTCCGCCCAGATAGGCGATGAACTCCTCGCTGCTCAGGGTGCGGTAGCCGGCCGCCGCGAGGGCGGCGAGCTGGACGTCGAAGGCCTCGGGGGTCACCGCGTAACGGCTGTCGCTACCGCGTGAGATGTCGTGGTACGCCAGTACGACAGGGGCGGCGCTCCCCGCCCGGTGTTCCGGGGCCGGCCCGCCCGCGCCCGCGGCGCCGCCGGGCCCCGGCCCCGCAGGGGCCTCCTGCGTCGTCACCGCACTGCGGAAATCCTCGTAGTACCAGGCGCCGTAGAAGGGTACGCAGACCATCGCCAGGGCCAGCAGCCCGAGCAGCGCCCGCCTGGGTGCGGAGTGGGTCACGGAAGGGTCCCCCGGGAGAGCACGAGAAGGTACACGGCGATGACGGCTGCCGCGCACAGCAGTGCTGCCAGCACCCTGGAGGCAAGACGGGCGAGCTCTCTCACGCCGCCCCCCTGGACCACACGCCGCGACGGACGGTGAGCAGCGAGTACGGCAGCAGCCAGGCGAGCATCACCGAGGAGAACAGGCTCATGAGCGGCCGGTAGCGCCAGTTGGTGTCCCCGGGGTGGTCGATCCTGTACGCGAGCCCCCAGACACAGCCCTTGAGGATCACTCCGCAGAAGTAGAGAAGGGTCAGGAAGAGGGCTCCGTGAACCGGCGCCCAGACCAGGTGCCGGAACGCCATCACCGGTGCGGCCAGGACCCACAGCACGTGCCCGTAGAAGAGGGCGGCGGGACCGGGGCCGCGGCGCCACATGAAGGAGCCGGTGAAGAAGAGGTTGCGGATGAAGCTCTTCTTCCAGCGGACCTGCTGGCGCAGGAGGGGGCCCAGCCGGGCGGGCACATCGGTCCACACCTTCGCGGAGCGTACGTATCCGACGCGCCAGCGGCGCTCGGCGAAGTCCTCGGCGACGAACGGGGATCCGGCGTAGCGGCGCTTGAGCGCTTCGCCTTTCCACGCCTGCCCGAGGACGTATCCGGTCAGCTGGCGGTCCGTGGCGAAGCGGAACGGGGCGCCCATGAACCGGTCGTCGGCCCAGGCGGGGAGGTAGTTGTAGATGGCGTCCCGGCGGAACACGGCCAGCGGCCCCGAGACGCAGGACACCGAGCCGAAGGAGGCCTCGGCCGCCTTGGACACCCTGAACTGGCCCTCGTACCAGACGTCCTGGGCCCGGGCCAGGAAGCCGGATTCCGTGTTCAGGGCGCGGCAGTGGCCGCTCACGGCGCCCAGCTCGGGATGGGTGACCAGCGCACGCACACAGCGGCGCAGCGCGTCGGGGGCGAGGACGCAGTCGGAGTCGGTGAAGGCGATGATCTCGGTGTCGGCGAGCTCGCAGGCACGGACCAGTGCGTTCTTCTTGCCGACGTTGGCGTCCAGGTGGATGACGGTGATGGCGAGCTCGTCCTCCAGCCGGCGCAGCACATCACCCGTGCCGTCCTGGGAGTGGTCGTCCACCACGATGATCCGTACTCCGGGGCAGTCGGAGGCGGCCATGGAGCGTACGCACGCCTCGATGCCGTCCACCTCGTCCTTGACGGCGAGCAGGAAGGAGACCATGGGATTCGCGGGCAGCGGCGGGAACGTCTCCTCCGGGCCCGGCCGCACCCGCAGTTCGCCCTCGGCCGGGTCCTCGTACCGGCTGTAGGCGACGTAGAGCATGGCGATCGTGCCGGCCAGCACGACGAGCCCGTAGCAGACGGGCAGGTTGAGCCGGGGCAGCCGTGCGGCGTGATGGGCCAGGACGACCAGGAGCGGCATCAGGCAGAACAGGACGAGCAGCCGGCGCACCCCGTGCCGGATCGCGGGGTCGGCGCGGGTGGCACGGTGTTCGCGAGCGCGTACGCCGCGGGGGCCGGGGACGGCGTCCGGCGCGGGGAACGGGGGGCGGGCCGGCGGCCGGTGGAGCGCGTTCACCGGTGTGTCCCTTCTGCCTGGGGCTCCGCGCTGCGGCGGCCGGTGTGGTTCCTCGCCGTGAAGCCGAAGAAGGCCATTTCGGTGTTGTCGCCGCGCAGCCCGACTCCGCCGGCCGTGGCCAGCCTGCCCGGCTCCCGGTCCTCCGCGTCGAGGACCGTCCGTCCGTTCAGGGACAGCGCGATCCGGACCCGGTCGTCCCGGCAGCCGCTCACCGTGCCGGCCACCTGGTGCCACCGGCCGTAGTCGAGGGCGTGGTGGGCTGTGGCGAGGGTGGTGTAGACGCCCTCCTCGTCCACGGGACGGCCCGGCGCCGGATGTTTGCGTTTGAGAACGACCCTGCCGTCCCGGCGGCGGAAGCTCAGGGCGTACAGCTCCTGCGCGCTGTGGTGGCGCAGCCAGAGGTGCCCGCCGTCCCAGTCGCGCGCGGGGGTGCGCTGGGTGGCGCCCGGGGGCTTCAGGAAAACCCAGCACCGCACGGTGGTGTCGCCGAAGTCCTGGCGGCGGGTGACGAGCCGGAAGACGGACGACCCTGTGTGCGTGCCGGAGTCCGGGCCGGGCGCTTCGCCGTCGGGTACGCCGGTCCACCCGAAGGCGAAGCGGGCGAAGAGCGATCCGCTGGTGACGACCCAGTCGTGCGAGAGGCGGCCGTCTTCGGAGTCCGGACGGCCGCAGGCGTATTCGTTGGTGACCAGCCCCTCCACCGGGAAGACCGGGCGGAAGGGGGCCTCCGGTTCGGCGGCGGGCGCCGGGGGCCCTGGCACCGGGTCGGCGGAGGTCGATCCGCCCGGCGCCTTGCCGTCGGCCGGCCGGCCTGTCGCAGCCGGATCCGGTTCGTTCGAGCCGAGCACCCCGGCGAGACCGGCGGCCGGCGTGGCGACCGCGGCGGTGAGCAGCGCGCGGCGGCTCGGCGCACGGCCCCTGGGCGGGGTGGCGGGTGTGTTCATACGGCGGCGCCGGTGGCCGCAGTGGTGAGGCGGTGCGTGACGTCCAGGACGGCGGGGCCGCTGTCCAGCCAGTCGAGGTCGGCTCCGGGGTGCACGGTGTGGACGACGACCAGGTCCCAGTCCAGGGCTCCCGGGGCGTCGACGCTGTTCCGTACGACCCCGTGCAGGTCCAGGCGCGGCACCAGGGGGTCGGTGTACTCGACGGTGGCGCCCCAGGCCGTGAGCCGGCCGATGATCTCCAGTGCCGGGCTCTCGCGCAGGTCCGTCACACCGGGTTTGTAGGCGACGCCCACGATCAGCACCCGGGAGCCGACGGTTCCCAGCCCCTTGGCCGCGAGGGCTTCCCGCGCCTTCCCGGCGACCCGGGCGGGCCGCTCGGCGATCGCCGTCATCGCGGCGTCCACCAGAGGGGACGCGACCTTCCTCGCCCGCAGCTGCCACAGCAGGTAGTGCGGGTCGCAGGGGATGCAGTGCCCGCCGACGCCCGCGCCGGGATAGAAGGGCATGAAGCCGTACGGCTTGGTTGCCGCTGCCTCGATGACGTGTCGTGGCTCCAGCGCGAATTCCAGGCAGCTCTCGGCAAGTTCGTTCGCCAGTGCGATGTTGACGGCCCGGAAGGTGTTCTCCCACAGCTTGCTCATCTCGGCGGACTCCGGGCTGTCCACCCGGTGGACGGAGGGCGCGGTCCCGGCCAGCAGCGAGGCGGCGAGTTCGGTGCTGCGAGGGGTGACACCGCCGATGACGCGTGGGGTCCTGTCGGGGGAGTGGGCGGGGTTCCCGGGGTCGATCCGTTCGGGAGCGAACGCCACGAAGACATCGGTGCCGGGGAGCAGCCCCCTCGCCGCGAGCGGCTCGACAAGGAGGTCGCGCGTGGTGCCGACATAACTGGTCGAGGTGAGGACCAGCAGTTGCCCCGGGACCGCGTGGGCCACCACCGACGAGCACGCCGCGGTCAGCGCGCGCAGATCGGGCACGAGCCGCTCGTCGACCGGGGTCGGCACGCAGATGATCACCGCCTCCGTGGCCATGACCGCGGCGGGGTCCGCCGTCAGCCGGAAGCCTTCGCCGTGGAGCGCCGCGCTCAGCCGGCCGTGCTGGGAGGGCAGCATGTCGACCCGGCCGGACCGGATGTCTCCCAGCCGGGACTCGCTCGTGTCCACGCCGACCACCGCGTGGCCCGCGGCGTGGAGTGACAGCGCGGTCGGCAGTCCGACGTAGCCGAGGCCGACGATCGCGACCGTGGCGCGGCGCCCGTGCTGGGTCTGCGACGGCAGGCTCGCGGCCGTCATGAGCTCAGCGGTCGCGGCGGACGCGTCCTGATCCGCACTGCCTGATACCTCGTCATCCCCGTTTGTCGTACAAGCGGTGCGCCACGCGTCCTTGCGTGCGGGATGTGGTGTGTTGCTGGCGATGTGCACAAACGAAAGATGCCATTCCGTTCCTGCGTTCCTTACAACGAGGTGCGGTCATTCGTGACCGATCGGACCAAGTTCACTCGTCCGGTACGCAAGTGCGCCCTTATGGCCGGGAGGTGATCGAAAGTTCGCCCGACATGACAGGAAGTGCGCAGGTTTTCTGTGTCGAAAGCTTGCCGAGTGCGTGACGGCTACATGAAGGTCTTGATCTGGGCGCGTCAATCGAGCAGTGTTTCGAGGCAGCCCCCGGAGATCTTCCGGCCGAGGGCCAATCCCCCCACAAAGAATGACGAGGAGACCCCTCTTCATGGCAATTCACAAGCGCGCGCGCTCGGTCAAGCTCACCGCCGCGATAACCGCAGTTGCGGCGGCCGCCGGCGTCACCCTGCTCGCCACTCCGTTCGCCGGAGCCGCCCCGGCCCCCGCGATGGGCACCGTCTACGGCGCGGACGCGGCGACAGCCGTCTCCGGCAGCTACATCGTGATGCTGGACCAGAAGGCCGACAAGGCCGGGCTGGCGAAGGAGTACGGCGGCACGCTCCAGCGGAACTACAAGTCGGCCATCAACGGCTTCTCGGCCAGCGGGCTTTCGGAGACCGAGGCCAAGCGGCTCGCCGCCGACCCGGCCGTCTCCAAGGTCGTCCAGAACAAGAAGTTCCACATCGACGCCACCCAGGACAACCCGCCGTCCTGGGGGCTGGACCGGATCGACCAGGCCGAAACCGCCGGTGACGGCGCGTACACCTACCCGGATGCCGCGGGCGGGGACGTCACGGCGTACGTCATCGACACCGGTGTCCGCGTCACCCACAAGGACTTCGAGGGCCGCGCGACTTCGGGCTTCGACGCCGTGGACAACGACGACGACGCCGACGACGGCAACGGACACGGAACGCACGTGGCCGGCACCATCGCCGGCGCCGCCCACGGTGTCGCCAAGAAGGCGAAGATCGTGGCCGTCCGGGTCCTGGACGACGCGGGCTCCGGAACCACCGAGCAGGTCGTCGCGGGCATCGACTGGGTCACCGCGAACCACGCGGGCCCGTCCGTCGCCAACATGAGCCTCGGGGGATCGGCGGACCCGGCGCTCGACGCCGCGGTGCAGAAGGCCATCGCCTCCGGCGTGACCTTCGCGGTCGCCGCGGGCAACGAGTCGAGCGACGCGGGCGAGGGCTCCCCCTCCCGCGTCCCCGAGGCCATCACGGTGGCCTCGTCCACGGTGGACGACGAGCAGTCCTCGTTCTCCAACTTCGGCTCGGTCGTGGACATCTACGCTCCCGGCTCGGACATCACGTCGGCCTGGAACGACAGCGACGACGCCACGAACACCATCTCCGGCACATCCATGGCGACCCCCCACGTCGTCGGAGCCGCGGCCGTCTACCTCGGCGGGCACCCCGACGCCACCCCTGAGGAGGTCGCCACGGCGCTCACCGGCGGGGCCACCCCGGACGCCATCTCCAACGCGACCGAGGGCACGGCGAACAAGCTGCTGAAGGTCGTGGAGTAGACCGAGCAGGCCGAGTAGAACGAGCAGAAGGCCGCCGCGCCCT
>NZ_JBHWZS010000044.1:0-39864 GCF_042728155.1 Streptomyces sp. NPDC060209 | reverse complement strand
CTCCTGGGTGCCGGTGGCGCCAGACCCAGAAGACCGTGCAGGAGACGAGCGCCCAGCCCGTCAGCACCAGGAACGGGAAGGCGTACTGGTGGCCCTGGTAGTAGACCGCCGTGTGCTGGGCGTTGACCGAGGCGCCGGGCGGCAGCCACCGGCCGATGTGCCCGAGCGCCGAGGGCAGCAGCGGCCAGGAGACCGCGCCGCCCGACGACGGATTGCCCAGCAGCACCATGAGCCCCCAGGTGGGGATCATCGCCCAGCGCCCCATGATGGTGTTGAACATGGTGAAGACCATGCCCGAGGCGAACATCGTGAACGCGAGGATCAGCCAGGACTCGACGAACGGCAGGTCCAGCGCGCCGATCAGCCAGTCCACCACCGCGGCGATCGCGAAGCCGCCCAGCAGGGCGTAGGCGAGGGTGAAGCCGATCCGTTCGAGCGGGTTGAGCGCCCGCGCGTGGACGCTGAGCTGGATGGCTCCGACGAAGCCGATGATGACGGCGGCCAGCGAGATGTAGAAGAGCGCCAGCCCGCGCGGGTCGCCCTTCTGGAGGGGCTTGACGTCCGTGATCGTCACGGGGACCCCGGTCGCCTTCGCGACCTTCGCGCCGGTCTCGGCGAGCAGCTGGGCGACCGTGGCCCCGCCGGCCCCGGCGATGTCCATGGCCACCCCGCGCTTCCCCGGCCGCACGGTCACGAAGACCTTCTGCTCCTCCATGGCCAGACGAGCGGCGCCCCGGGTGGCGTACGGGTGCAGCTGGAGGGAGGCGTCGAGGGCCTTCTCCATCCCCGCGATGAACT
The DNA here is from genome assembly GCF_042728155.1 of Streptomyces sp. NPDC060209. Taxonomy (NCBI): domain Bacteria; kingdom Bacillati; phylum Actinomycetota; class Actinomycetes; order Kitasatosporales; family Streptomycetaceae; genus Streptomyces; species Streptomyces sp. NPDC060209. The sequence goes on along the minus strand of NZ_JBHWZS010000044.1, from coordinate 39,066 downwards.
CCGTCCCGCCCCGGTCCCCGACGCCGCTGACCACGGCGGCGGGGATCCGGCGCGGCGTGGGGTCCGCCATCGTATAGGTGTACGAGCCGGCGAAGAGCCCGGCCGCGGCGGCGAGGATGAAGACCAGCACGAACGCCGGGACGTACGGCGACTGCTTGTACGAGGCCCACTTCTCGGCCCGCGTCGGGGGCCTGCCGTGCGCGCCGTGCGAGGGAGACTCAGTGGTCCCCTCGTCGGCGCTCACGCGTCGTCACCGGTGTCGCGGCGGGCGCGGCTGGGCTGCACCCGCTTCGGCTCGCCCGGCATCTTCGGATACTCCGGCGGGTAGGGCAGATCGCCGAGCTCGTGCTCGTGTTCGTCCCGTCTCGCCAGCTCCAGCAGCTGATCGAGCCGGAAGGCGTGGTCGTCCATGTCGGCATGCAGGTCGCCCACCTCCGCGTACCGCGCCGGCATGGTCCGGAGGTCGAAGTCGCGGGGCTCGGCGTCGTCGATCTCCTCCCAGCGCAGCGGAGCGGAGACGGGGGCGTGCGGGAAGGGGCGTACGGAGTAGGCGGAGGCGATGGTGCGGTCACGGGCCGTCTGGTTGTAGTCGACGAAGATCCGCTCGCCCCGTTCCTCCTTCCACCAGGCGGTGGTCACCCGGTCAGGCATCCTGCGCTCCAGTTCCCGCCCCACCGCGATGGCGGAGCGCCTGACCTGGGTGAACGTCCACTCCGGGACGATCGGGACGAAGACGTGGATGCCGCGCCCGCCGGAGGTCTTGGGCCAGCCGCGCAGTCCGTGGTCGTCCAGCACCGAGCGCAGCTCGTGGGCCGCCCTCACCGCATCGGCGTAATCGGTACCGGGCTGTGGGTCGAGGTCGATACGGAGCTCGTCGGGGTGGTCGGTGTCGGCCCTGCGCACCGGCCAGGGGTGGAAGGTCAGGGTGCCGAGGTTGGCCGCCCAGAGGACGGCTCCCAGCTCGGTGGGGCACATCTCGTCGGCGTGCCGGCCGCTGGGGAATTCGATCCGGGCGGTGGGGGTCCAGTCGGGGAGGTTCTTCGGTGCCCGCTTCTGGTAGAAGAAGTCACCCTCGACCCCGTCGACGAAGCGCTGGAGGGTGGTGGGCCGCTCGCGCAGAGCGCGGAGGATCCCCGGCCCCACGGCCTGGAAGTAGTCGGCCACGTCCTTCTTCGTGTAGCCCTTCGCCGGGAAGTACACCTTGTCCGGGTTGGACAGCCGTACGGCCCGTCCGTCCACGTCCAGCTCCACCGCTGCTCCTGCTCCCATGTCGGCCACCGTAGGCCGGGCCCACATACGCCGCATATCGGAAGACATGCTCGGTGCGTTGAGTGAGAATCGGGCCATGGACCTGCCGGTGATGCCTCCCGTGAAGCCGATGCTCGCCAAGTCCGTGTCCGCGATTCCCCCCGGTATGCAGTACGAGGCGAAGTGGGACGGCTTCCGGGCGATCGTGCACCGGGACGGCGACGAGGTGGTGATCGGCAGCCGGACGGGGAAGCCCCTCACCCGTTACTTCCCGGAGGTGGTCACCGCCGTGCGGGAGAACCTTCCGCCGCGGTGTGTGATCGACGGCGAGATCGTCCTGCCGTACGAGGGCCGGCTGGACTTCGACCGGCTGAGCGAGCGCATCCATCCGGCCGATTCCCGGGTGCGGATGCTGGCCGAGCAGATTCCGGCGAGTTTCGTCGCCTTCGACATCCTCGCCCTGGACGACACGTCTCTGCTCGCCACTCCGCAGACCGAACGGCGGACGGTCCTGGAAGGGGCCCTGGCCGGCGCCTCGGCACCCGTCCACCTCGCCCCGTCCACCACGGACCCGGCTCTCGCGCGGGAGTGGTTCGAGCGGTACGAGGGGGCGGGGCTCGACGGAGTGGTAGCCAAACCGCTCGATCTGCCGTACCGGCCCGACGCCCGCGTCATGTACAAGATCAAGCACGAGCGAACAGCCGACTGCGTGGTGGCGGGCTACCGCTTCCACAAGAGCGGCCCGGTGGTCGGCTCACTGCTGCTCGGTCTGTACGACTCCGGGGGCGCCCTGCAGCACGTGGGGGTGTGTGCGGCCTTCTCGATGAAGCGGCGCGCCGAACTCCTGGAGGAGCTTGACCCGTTGCGCATCGACCCCGCCGGGCACCCGTGGGCGGCCTGGGCGGACGCGACGGCGCACGAGGGGTCACGGCTGCCGGGCGCCCCGAGCCGCTGGTCGGGCAAGAAGGACCTCTCCTGGGTGGCACTCGCGCCGGAACGGGTCTGCGAGGTGGCGTACGACCACATGGAAGGTGACCGTTTCCGCCACACCACCCAGTTCCGGCGGTGGCGGCCGGACCGCACCCCTTCCGGCTGCACCTACGCGCAGCTGGAGGAAGTGGTGCGGTACGACCTGTCCGAGGTGCTCGACGCCCGCTGACCCGTCAGGCGGTGGGGGTGGGGCAGGGCTCGCCGGTGGGTGCCGCCGGATCCGGCGTCTGGGTGGGGGCCGTGGGGCAGCCGGGATCGGTGGTGCTGGGCTCCGGGTCGGGGGACGTGGTCGGGTCCGGCGTCGTGGTGGGGTCGGGCGTCGTGGTCGGGTCCGGTGTCGTGGACGGATCCGTGGGGCCGCTGTCGGTGGGGTCGGGGCCGGGGGTCGGGTCCGTGGGGCTGGGGGATCCGGAGGGGTCGGGGCTGCCGGAGTCCGTGGGCGTCGGGGTGGGAGTGGGTGAGGTGGACGGTCGCGGGGTGCCGCTGGGCTGCGGGCCGACGACGATGCCACCGCCCTTGCCTGGAGTGCCCGGGCTGCCGGGGCCTCCGACCGGAGCCTTCGGTGCGTGAGGGCTGCCCGCACCGGGGCTCTTCGGGATCACGCCCTTGCCGTCGGCGACGGCGTGGGTGCCCTTGCGGTAGAACTCCAGCCAGGACAGGACCGTACGCAGGTAGGTGTCCGAGTGGTTGTAGCTGAGGATCGCGCGGTCGAGGTCACCGCTCGCCGACAGGTCGCGGGTCCCGGCGCAGAGGTAGTGCCCTGCGGCGAGGGCCGCGTCCACGACGTTGCCGGGGTCCTTGCGGCCGTCCCCGTTGCCGTCCTTGCCCCAGTGCGCCCAGGTGGAGGGGATGAACTGCATCGGACCGACGGCCCTGTCGTACCGGGTGTCGCCGTCGTACGCCCCGCCGTCGGTGTCCGGGATGTTGGCGAAGCCGGCTCCGTTGAGGACGGGCCCCAGGATCGGGGTGAGCGTGGTGCCGGCGGCGTCCACCCGTCCGCCTCTCGCGTGGCCGGACTCCACCTTGCCGATGGCGGCGAGCAACTGCCAGGAGAGTTGGCATCCGGGGTCGCTGCGGCCGAGCGCGCCCTGCGCGTCGCGGTAGGCGGCCAGGACGGTTGCGGGGATGCCCGCCTCCGCCCAGGTCTGTACGACCGCCGGGCTGGGCTTCTTCCCGGTCTTCCCGCTCCTGGGCGGCTCCGGTGACCGCAGGGGCGGCAGCTCGGTGTGGTAGCTGTCGTCGTTCGGCACCTCGGTCCAGATGACGTCGTCCGACGACACGTTCCTCATGTCGTCGGCGGCGGCGCCGCCCGCGAGCCCGGGGGCCTGGGACGCGGTGAGCGCCGCCATGGCCGCGACCGCGGTGGCCGTGCCTGTGAGCCCGCGGCGCATGGTTCCGTCGAACCTCATGTGTCCTCCCTCTCCTGGGTCATCGCGCGAACGTGTCGATGGCCGCGATCCGCCAGGTGCCACCGCGGTGAACGGCGTCCACGGCGAACATGGCCGCGGCGTACGTCGTCTCCTCCTCCTTGCCGGTACGGGTGTTGCTCTGGTCGGCGAAGACCAGCAGCCGGGCCCGGTCCCCGTCGAGCAGCTCGACGCCGCTCCCGGTGACGGTCGTGGTGAGCACCAGCTTCTGCTTCGGCGCCTGTGCCCGTACCTCGGCGAGCATGTCCTTGTGCTGCTGGACCGCCTTGCCGGTCAGGTACTTCTGCGCGGCCAGGTCCGACTTCCCCGGCGAGGCGTAGGTGTAGGAGAAGACGGCACCCACGGCCTCGGTGATCCGGCCCTTGACCTCGCTCGTCCGGCTGATGTCGGTGAGTGCGGTGTTCTGCCGCGTGGGGTCGTCACGGATCGTGGCGGCCGATGTGAACGCCCAGGCGGCGAAGGCGCCGAGGAGGACGGTGGCCGCGCAGAGCACGGCGGGGAGCCGGATGCGCAGGCGCGGCAGTCTGCTGCGGGGACGTCCGTCCCCGGCGGGCTTGTCCTCCGCCTCACTCCCGGGGTCCGCCTCCGCGGCGGTCCCGTCCTCGGGCGCATGACGGGAGTCCGGCGACTCGGGGGGCTCCAGTGCCTCGGAATCGGCCGCCTCGGGTGCCGGGGCCGAGGTCGTACGAGGCGGTTCGGCCGTCGCGGCGACGGTGGCGAGCCGGCGGCGGCGGTTGACGAGGTGTCGGGTCGTCGACATGTGGTGGTCCTCTCGAAGGGCGGGGCGGTCGGGCGGGGTTCAGCCGGCGGTGTTACCGACCGGCGCCTGGCCGAGGGCGCTGAGCTTCCACCCCTCGGGGGTGCGGGTGAGCTGCCCCAGCATCCGGCTCTCCTTGACCGCGGGCTTGCCCTCCGGGGCGGTAACGGTGACCCGGAGCGCCACCATCACCCCCGCCTTGCCGGCCCTGTCGTCGAGCTCGGTCACCGCGCCCGACAGGATCTTGGCGGTGCTGACGGTCCTGGCCGCCTCGATCTGCTTGACGAAGGCGTCCCGCCCGTCGACGAGTTGCTGGTGCAGATCGCCGGTGGTCGAGTCCTCCCAGCTGTCCAGCCCCTTCTCCACCTGCGCGTGGTCGAGCGTGTTCATGTTCTGCACTGCCTGCTCCCCCGCGGCCAACGCGTCGTCGCGGGCCTCGGCGTAGGCCGCCGAGTCGTCGTGCGCCGCGTCGTAGCGCGACCAGCCGCCCCAGCCCGCCGCGCCGGCCGCCGCGACGGTCAGCACGATCGCCGCCACCACCAGCGGATTCCTCGTCGTCCGTACCCGTGCCATTGGTGCCTCTCCCTACCTGGAGGTGATGTCGACGATGACCCAGCGGCCGCCGCGCAGTTCCGCCGTCACCGAGAGCTGCGCCGCCGCCGTGGTGGCTGCCTTCCCCTCGCGCTCGTAGACCTGGTCGAGGAAGACGAGGAGGTGGGCGCTGCGGGCGCCGAGCCGGGTGACTCCCGCGCGTACGGCCTGCGAGGTGAGTGTGAGCTTCTGGTCGGCCGCCTGCTTCTCGACCTGGCCGAACAGTGCCGCGTACTGCTGCAGCGCCTTGCCGGCGAGAAGCCGCTTCGCCGATTCCTTGGTGACGGCGGTCCCCTGAGGGCTGTACGAGAAGACCTTGCCCAGGGCGCTGCTGACGTCGCCCACGACCCGGCTGGTCTCCGCGGTGTCGGTCAGCGCGCGGTTCGAGGTGGCGGGGGTGTCCCGCAGCTGCTGTGCCCTGACGAAGAGGGCGGCCCCGGCAGCCAGCAGGGCGACGGCCAGGACCGCCGCGAGAACGCGGCGCCAGTGCGCGTGGCGGGGCGTGCCCGACTCCTCGGCGGTGTCCGTCCCTTCGTCCCGTACCGCTGCGTCCGGGTCCGGGTTCGAGGAGGCGTCCTCGATCGTGGTCCCTCCGGTCCGTGTCATCCGCCGCTCCCGACCGGTATCGCGTCCAGTGCCTTGATCTTCCAGCCGTCCCCGGTGCGGGCCAGGGTCGCCTCGAAGCGCTTGCGCTCCGTGCCGCCCTTGCCGGTGCGCGGGGTGATCTCGACGTCCACGGTGGCGATCAGCGTCGCCGTCCCGGCCCGTTCGTCGAGCGCCGTGAGCGCCGCGTCCGTGACCTTGCCGCGTGCGGTGGCCCCGGACTCCGTGAGTTCGGCGGTGTCCTTCTTCCGGGTGCTCTCCAGCCGGTCGTGCAGCGGGCCCGTGGAGGATGCGAGCCAGGCCGTGAGCCCGGACTTCACGCTCGCGGCGCTCTTGCCGTCCAGGCTGTTCAGCCGCGTGAGGTGGCTCCTGCCGTCGGCGATCGCAGCGTCACGTGCTTTGGCGTACGCCAGGGTGTCGTCGCCGCGCGCCTGCGCGTAGGACCAGCCGCCGAAAGCGCAGACCAGCACGGCGGCCGGCATGACGGCCCATCCGCTCAGCTTCTTGGTACGGGCGTTCACGCGCCACCTCCCAGGCCCAGCAGGCCCGCCATGCCGTCGGCCGCGCGCCCGGTGTCTCCGGTGGCGCCGAGGGCTCCGGGCATCCCGGTCCCGCCGGTTCCGGCGAGCAGCGAACCGGGCTTCGCCGGCTTCGGCACACCGCCCCCCTCGGGTGCGTTTGCGCTGCCGCGGACGTTGATGCCGCTGCCGGGCGAGGAGGCGCAGCGCGCCTTGGTGTTGACCGCGGGGGCGGGCGAAAGGTCCTTGCCGGGGCGGTAGGTGGTGGAGCCGTATCCGGCGGTGCAGGGCAACGGCTCGAAGAAGGTCACGGACATCCCGAACCGGGCGTCTCCGTCCTCGTCGATGATGCTCGCACCGGCCGCCGCGACCGCGGGCACCTTCACCAGCAGCTCCTCCAGGCCACGCTGCCGGGTGACGGCGACCTCGGAGGTGGTGAGCAGGTTGGCGACGACGACTCCGAAGCCGGGTTCGAGGTCCCGAAGGAGCCCGCTGATCTGCGCGGTGGCACCGGGCGCCGTCGCGATCAGCCGCCTCAGGTCACTGTCGGAACCCTTGAGTTCGGCGGCGAGTTCCTCGGCTCCGGACGCGAACCCCTTGAGCGCCTCGCCCTGTTCGGCCTGGGTGCGCAGGACCGTCTCGCCGTCCGCCATCAGCTTGGTGGTGGTCGGCAGTGCCTCGTCGGCCGCGTCGACGAAGTCGCTGCCGGTGTCCAGAAGGATCTGGAGGTCGTCGCCGCGCCCCTCGAACGCCGCGCCGAACTCCTCGACGACGGTGCGCAGATCCTCGGTGTCGACGGAGGCGGTGAGGTCGTTGACACTGGTGAGGACGTCGGTGACGGGCGCGGGAACGGTGGTGTCGGCCTGGTCGATGACCGAGCCGTTCTCCAGGAACGGGCCGTCCTTGCGGGTGGGCCGCAGGTCGACGTACTGCTCACCGACCGCGGAGAGACTGGCGACGACGGCCTGCAGGCTGTCGGGGATGCGTGGCGCGTCGTTCTCGATGCGCAGCTCTGCCTCGACGCCGTCGTCGGTGAGCTCGATCGGACCGACCCGGCCGACCGAGACACCCCGGTAGGTGACATTGGAATGGGTGAACAGGCCGCCGGTCTGCGGGAGCTGGACCGTGACGGTGTAGTAGCTGCGCAGGCCGACGTAGTGGCCGAGGTCGGCGTACCGGACGCCCAGATAGCCGAGGACGAGCACCGCGATGATCAGGAAGGCGATGTTCTTGAGCCGGGTCGCGAGGGTGATCATCAGCGGGTGCCCTCCGTGCCGGATGCGGTGACCGAGGGAAGCGGCAGGGGCAGCGCCGAGCCGGACTTCTGCCGGGTGCCGGTCGCCGCCGGGGCGTCCGGGGTGAGTGCGGGGATGATCTGCGTGCCGGGCATGGCGGTGACGTCCAGGTAGACGTTGAGGTAGTCGCCCTTCACTCCGCGCAGCACCTCGTCGGTGAACGGGTAGGTGAGCAGCACCTGCAGGGAGTCGGGGAGGTCGTTCCCGGAGTCGGCGAGCGCGGTGAGGGTGGGGGCGAGGGCCTTGAGGTCGGCGATCATGTCGGCCTTGCTCCTGTCGACCGTGTCGACGGCGACGGTGGAGAGCGTGTCGAGCGAGCGCAGCATGGTGAGCAGCGATCCGCGCTGCTTCTCCAGTACCTTCAGGCCGGGGCTGAGGCCGGTGAGTACGGTCCCGACGTCCTGTTTCCGGGTGGCGAGTGTGGCGGCGAGCCGGTTGACGCCGTCGAGCGCGTCGGTGATGTCCTCCTTGTGGGTGTCCAGGTCGGTGACCAGTGTGTCGACGCGGCTCAGCATCGAGCGGATCTGGGGTTCCTGTCCGGCCAGCGCCTTGTTGAGCTCGGTGGTGATGGTCTTCAGCTGGGCGACGCCGCCGCCGTTGAGGAGCATGGACAGGGCACCGAAGACCTCTTCGACCTCGGGGTTGCGGTTGGTGCGGACGAGCGGGATCCGGTCACCGTCGGACAGCGAGCCTTTGGCCGTGCCGTCGGCGGGCGGTGAGAGCTGGACGTACTTCTCGCCGAGGAGGCTGGACTGTTCGAGGTGGGCGTAGGCGTTGGCCGGCATCTTGATCTTCCCGTTGACCCGCATGGTCACCTTGGCGGTCCAGCTGCCCGGGGTGAGGGAGATCTTGGTGACCCGGCCCACGGCCACGTCGTTGACCTTGACGGACGACTGCGGTGCGAGGCTGAGGACGTCCCCGAACTCTGCGGTGATCTCGTACGGGTGGTCGCCGAGGTCGGCTCCGCCGGGCAGCGGCATCTGGTCGATGCCTGAGAACGACGGCAGGCCGGTGGTCGTGGCGACGAGTACGAAGCAGACGCCGGCGGCGACCAGCGCGCCGAGGCCCGCGACCGCGCGGGTGCCGGGTCTGCGCAGGGCGGGGCTCATCGGTCCGCCTCCTTCTTCTCGCCCGTACCGGTCTTCTTCGGGGTCCCTGTGTCCGCCGGGGTGCCGTAGACGGTGCCGACGGCGGGCAGCGGCAGGACGGGCAGGGCCTTCTGCCGGGTGGCGTCGACCGGGGCCAGGCCTTCGAGGCGGGCGGTTCCCGTCCCGGGTTCGGTGAGCGGGCCGCCCATGGACAGCTCGTTGAGGTTCGTGCGCCCGTTGAGGGTGCGGTTCGCCGGGTCGTAGGCGTTGAGCACGTTGCCTGCCGCGAGCGGCAGTGTGTCGAGCGACTCGGCGAGTGAGGCACGCTGGTCGACCAGGGTCTGGGTGAGCGGCACCAGGAGGTCCACGTTCTTCTTGAGGGCGCTGCGGTTCTTCTGGATGAAGGTCTTGACCTGGCCGAGTGCGGTGCCCAGCTCCTTCAGTGCCGCGCTGAGGTTCTCCTTGTCGTCGGCGAGGAAGCCGGTGACGGTGTTGAGCTGCTGCTCCGCGGTCCGCACATCGCCGTCCTTCTCCTTCAGCACGGTGGTGAAGGTCTGCAGGTAGGACAGCGTGTCGAAGAGGTTGCCGCTGGACCTGTCGAGCGTCTTCGTCGCCTTGCCGAACTGCTCGATGGAGTCTCCGATGGCCTCTCCGTTGCCCTTGAGGTTCTTGGAGCCGGTCTCCAGGAGTCCGGAGAGCGCTCCGTCGGCGTTGGCACCGTCGGGGCCGAGCGCCGTGGACAGCTCCGTGATCGACTCGTAGAGCTGGTCCACCTCGATGGGTGTGGCGTTGTTCGCGGCGGGGAGGACTGCGCCGCCCTCCAGCCGCTCTCCCCCGGTGTAGGCCGGAGCGAGCTGGACGTACCGGTCGGCGACGAGGCTGGGGGCGACGACGACGGCGTGCGCGTCCGCGGGGACCTTTACGCCCTTGTCGAGCCGCAGGGTGATCCGGACCTCCTCGCCTCGCGGTTTCACCGATTCGACCGTGCCCACCTTCACCCCGAGGATCCGCAGGTCCGACCCGGGGTACACACCGGTGGCCCGGTCGAAGTAGGCGGTGATGGTGGCCGTGCCCTCCTGGTCCATGGCCACCACGCCCGAGCCCACGGCCACGGCGACGACGGCCAGCCCGGCTCCGATGCCGATGATTCGGGTGCGTCTCATGTCAGCGGCCCCCCTGCTTCGGCGGCATGCAGTCGTTCGTCGGGGGCGTGTCCTTCGGCAGGTAGTCCTTGGGGACGACCCCGCAGACGTAGTTGTCGAACCACCGGCCGTTGCCGAGGGTGTTGCCCACGAGCCGGTTGTAGGTTCCGGCCATCGAGAGCACCTTGTCGAGGCTCTTGCGGTTCTTCACCAGCACGGTGGTGACCCGTCCCAGCGAGTCGAGGGTGGGCTGCAGCTGCTTGTTGTTGTCGGTGACGAGACCGGTGAGCTGTGTGCCGAGGTCCCGGGTGCCGGTGAGCAGCAGGTGGATGGAGTCGCGGCGGGCCTGGATCTCGCCGAGGAGCAGGTTGCCGTCCTCCAGCAGGGTCTCGAAGCTGCTCTTCTTCGTGGCGAGCGTCTTGGTGAGCTGCTTGCTGCCCTTGAGGAGGGTGGCGAGCTGCGCGTCGCGCTCGGAGACGGTCTTCGACAGGGCGGAGAGTCCTTCCGCGGCACTGCGTACGTCGGGCGGAGAGTCCTTGAAGGTGTCCGAGATGGTCTCGAAACTCTGGGCCAGCTGGGCGGTGTCGATCTCCTCGATGGTCTCGCCGAGTCCGTTGAACGCCTGGGTGACGTCGTACGGGGAGGTGGTGCGGCTCGATGTGATGCGGGAGCCCGGGTCCTGCGGGGCGTCCCCGAGCGGGTCGACGGCGAGGTACTTCTCGCCGAGGAGGGTCTTGACGGCGATACCGACGGTGGAGGAGTTGCCGATCCAGGCGTCCTTCACCTTGAAGTCGACCTTCACCGCGGCGCCGTCGAGCGAGACACCGGTGACCTCTCCGACCTTCACCCCGGCGATCCGCACCTCGTCGCCGGCGTCCAGCCCGGCGGACTCGGTGAAGTCGGCGCTGTAGGCGGTGCCGCCACCGATGAAGGGCAGTGCGTCGGCCCGGTAGGCGGCGAGGCCGACGAGGGCCAGGACGACGAGTCCGATGATGCCGATGGCGACGGGATTGCGTTCCCGTACGGGCTTGATCCTCATCCCGTGCACCTCGATCCGCCGATCGTGATGCCGGTGGGCGGTGCGCTGCCGTCCTCGGTCGTCACACCGGCGACCTTCGCCTCGCAGAGGTAGAGGTTGAGCCATGAGCCGTACGAGGTGAGGCGGGTGATCGCCTCCATCTTGGCGGGTGTCTTCTCCAGGAAGCTCTCGATCTTCGGTGCGTTCTCGTCGAGCTGTCCGGTGAGGCGTCCGAGCTGCGCGATGTCCTCCTTCAGGGGTGCACGGCCGTCCTGGAGGAGGTCCGCGGTGACGGTGGTGAGCGCACCCATCGCGGTGACCGCTTCGCCGAGCGGCTTGCGGTCGCCGGAGAAGCCCTTGACGAGTTTCTCGAGGGTGACGACGAGGTCGTCGAAGCCCGCCTCGCGGTCGTTGACGGTCTTGAGAACCGTGTTGAGGTTCTTGATCACCTCACCGATCACCTTGTCCTTGGCCGCGACGGTGCCGGTCAGCGATCCGACGTGGGAGAGGATGCTGTCGACCGTGCCGCCCTCGCCCTGGAGGACCTGCACGATGGAGCCGGCCAGTTGGTTGACGTCCGGCGGGGACAGACCTTCGAAGAGGGGCTGGAAGCCGTTGAAGAGCTGGGTGAGGTCGAGCGCGGGGGTGGTGCGCGAGAGCGGGATCGTCGCCCCGGACCTGAAGGTCGCTCCCACGGGCCCGGCGCCCTGGTCGAGGTCGATGTAGCGCTGACCGACCATGTTGAGGTACTTGATCGACGCGGTCACCGAGGCGGGCAGCTTCCGGCCCTTGCGCACGGCGAAGGCGACCTCGGCCTGCCGTCTGTCGGCGACCCTGATGGACTCGACCTGTCCGACCTTGACGCCCGCGATCCTGACGCTGTCACCCACGACCAGTCCGGTGGCGTCGGTGAACCTCGCCTTGTACGAGGTGGTGTCGCCGACGCCGGTGTTGGCGATGGACAGGGCCAGGACGGTGGTGGCCAGCGCGGTCACCACGACGAAGACGAGGGACTTCACGAGCGGTCCCGCGAGGGAGCGGCGCTTCACTTGAGCTTCACCTCCGCACCGCGGAAGGCCGGACCGATGAGCACGCTGCTCCAGTCGGGCAGGGACCGTGGCTGGACCTTGAGTGAGGGTGCGACGAGTTCGTTGACGAGCCGGCTCTCCTCGGGAGAGTTCGGCATTCCGAGCGCGCTGTCGCCGGCGTTGGGTGCTTCTGCCACGTCCGCGTCGCCGGCGTCACGTGCCGGGGCAGAGGCCTTGCGCGCCTCGGCGGTCGGGACCGTCCTGCCCGTGTACGGCACGGAGTAGCAGTGCGGGCCACCGGTCGCGCCGTATACCGGGGTGTCCTTGCCGGCCACGTACTTGCCCTTGGACTCCACGGCCTTGACGGTGACGTGGAGTCCCGGCTTGTCGGTGCCCTTGCCGAGTGCCTTGTCCATGGCGGGGACGAACCCGGCCATGGTGCGCAGGGTGCAGGGGAAGGCGTCGGAGTACTCCGCGAGGAGCTCCAGTGTGGGCCGGCCTGAGGCGGAGAGGTGGATGAGGTTGTCCTTGTTCTTCCGCAGGAAGGCGGTGACGTCGTTCGCGGAGGCGGTGGTGGAGCCGTACAGGCCGGCCAGCTCCGCCTCCTGCTCGGCGATCGTGCCGCTGGTGGTGGTGAAGTCGGTGAGCGCGTCGAGGACGTCGGGGGCGGCGTCCGCGTAGAGGTGGCTCACCTTGACGAGTTCCTTGATGTCCGCGTTGAGCGTGGGGAGTTGCGGGTTGAACTCCTTCAGGTGCGCGTCGAGGGTGACCAGGGTGTCGCCGAGCTTGTCGCCGCGTCCTTCGAGCGCCTGGGACACGGCGTTGAGGGTGGCGGCGAGCTTCTCCGGCTTGACCGCGGTCAGCATCGGCAGGACGTTGTCGAGGACCTCCTCCAGCTCGATGGCGTTGCTGGAGCGGTCCTGCGGGATCACCGCCCCGGCCCGGAGGGTCTCGGCGGAGGGGACGGGGGGTGGCACGAGGGCAACGAACCGTTCCCCGAAGAGGGTGGTGGGCAGCATCTGAGCGGTGACGTCGGCCGGGATCTGCCCGAGCCGGTCCGGCTCGATGGCGAGGGTGAGCCGTGCCCCGTCGCCGTCGGCCGCGATGTGGCGCACCTCGCCGATCACGACGCCGCGCAGCTTCACCTCCGCGTTGTCGTGCATCTCGTTGCCGACGCTTCCGGTGCGTACGGTCACGGTGGCGTCGTCGGCGAAGTCCTTCTCGTACACCGAGACCGACACCCATACGAGGACGGCGGGCACGAGCACGAAGGCCACACCGGCGAGTCTGCGGCGCACCGTCTGCGCCGTGGAGGAGGACATCAGCCGGCCACCTTCACCGTTGTCGTCGCGCCCCAGATGGCGAGCGAGAGGAAGAAGTCGGTGACGCTGATGAGCACGATGGCGTTGCGCACCGACCGGCCCACGGCCACGCCCACTCCGGCGGGGCCGCCGGTGGCGTGGAAGCCGTAGTAGCAGTGGGCGAGGATCACCAGCACGCTGAAGATCAGCACCTTGAGCACCGACAGCAGGACGTCGTCCGGGGAGAGGAAGAGATTGAAGTAGTGGTCGTAGGTGCCCGCCGACTGCCCGTTGAACAGGACGGTGATGTAGCGGGACGCCAGGTAGGAGGAGAGCAGGCCGATCGCGTACAGCGGGATGATGGCGACGACGCCGGCGATGATCCGCGTGGTGACGAGGTAGGGCATGGAGCGCACGCCCATCGCTTCGAGTGCGTCGACCTCCTCGTTGATCCGCATCGCCCCGAGCTGGGCGGTGAAGCCGGCACCGACGGTCGCGGAGAGGGCGAGCCCCGCGACGAGCGGGGCGATCTCGCGGGTGTTGAAGTACGCGGAGATGAAGCCGGTGAAGGCGGAGGTGCCGATCTGGTCGAGAGCGGCGTAACCCTGGAGGCCGACCACCGAACCTGTGGCGAGGGTCATCGCGATCATCACGCCGATGGTTCCGCCGATGACCCCGAGGCCGCCGCTGCCGAAGGCGACCTCGGCGAGCAGCCTCTGCACCTCCTTGAGGTAGCGGCGCAGGGTCCGGGGGATCCAGATGAGGGCCCGTACGTAAAAGGTGAGTTGCTCACCGGAGCGGTCGAGCCAGCCGAGCATCGACATCGGTCAGCCCCCCTTCGGGGGGACGATCTGGAGGTAGATCGCCGTCATGATCATGTTGACGGCGAACAGCAGCATGAAGGTGATGACCACGGACTGGTTGACCGCGTCGCCGACGCCCTTGGGCCCGCCGCGCGGGTTGAGTCCCCGGTAGGCGGCGACGATGCCCGCGATGAAGCCGAAGATCAGGGCCTTGAGTTCACCGATGTAGAGGTCGGGCAGCTGAGCGAGTGCGGAGAAGCTGGCGAGGTAGGCGCCGGGGGTTCCGCCCTGCATGATCACGTTGAAGAAGTAGCCGCCGAGTGTGCCGACGACGGAGACCAGCCCGTTGAGCAGCACGGCGACGAACATGGTGGCCAGCACCCGCGGGACGACGAGGCGCTGGATGGGCGAGACGCCCATGACCTCCATGGCGTCCAGCTCCTCGCGGATCTTGCGGGAGCCCAGGTCGGCGCAGATGGCGGAGCCGGCCGCCCCGGCGATCAGCAGCGCCACGATGAGCGGGCTGGCCTGCTGGATGACGGCGAGGACGCTGGCGCCACCGGTGAAGGACTGGGCGCCGAGCTGCTCGGTGAGCGAGCCGACCTGGAGGGCGATGACCGCACCGAACGGGATGGAGACCAGGGCGGCCGGCAGGATGGTGACGCTGGCGACGAACCAGAACTGCTCGATGAACTCCCGTACCTGGAAGGGCCGTCGGAAGATGGCCCGGGCGACCGCCAGGGCGAGCGCGAACAGCTGGCCGGTCTGGCGCAGCGGGGCGAGGAGCCGCGAGGGCTGCCTCTGCTGAGGGGGCTTCTCCCCCGCCTCTGTGGCAGCCGGCTCGGGTGGCCGTACGGGCAGCGGTGCCGTCATCGGCGCCCACCGTCCAAGGTCGGCGTGTAGCTGTTCATGATGGCCGTGCGGGCGGCCTCCGGCAGCTGGCCCATCATGGCGATGACCCGCTCCCGGCGGCGCAGGGCCGCCTGCCTGACGGGCATACCGGGTGAGGGCTCCAGCTGGGGTACGACGGTGCGCGGGGCGGGGTGGCTGTAACCGTTGCCGTTCGTCTGCTCGGCGGCGAGGGTGGCCGCGTCCTTCTCCTCGGACATGCCGATCGGGCCTTCGCGGCGCCCGGAGAGGAACTGGGAGACGACGGGCATGTCGCTGGTGAGCAGTACCTCGCGCGGGCCGAAGGTGACGAGGTTGCGGCAGAACAGCATGCCCATGTTGTCGGGGACGGTGGCCGCGATGTCGAGGTTGTGGGTGACGATGAGCATCGTCGCGTCGATCTGCGCGTTGAGATCGATGAGGAGCTGCGACAGGTAGGCGGTGCGCACCGGGTCGAGCCCGGAGTCCGGCTCGTCGCAGAGGATGATCTGCGGGTCCAGGACAAGGGCGCGGGCGAGGCCGGCCCGCTTGCGCATACCTCCGGATATCTCGCCCGGCAGCTTTCCCTCCGCGCCGAGCAGTCCGACGATGTCGATCCGCTCCATGACGATGCGCCGGATCTCGGACTCCTTCTTGCGGGTGTGTTCACGCAAGGGGAAGGCGATGTTGTCGAAGAGCGACATCGAGCCGAAGAGGGCGCCGTCCTGGAACATGAGCCCGAACAGTTTCCGGGTCTCCATGATTTCCCGCTCGGGGCTGTTCACCATGTCAACGCCGTTGATGAGGACACGGCCCTTTTCCGGCTTCAGCAGTCCGATGATGGATTTCAGGAAGACGGTCTTCCCGGTACCGGAGGGACCGAGCATGACACTCACCTCACCGGCCGGCAGCGTGAGGCTGACGTCCTGCCAGATGTTCTGCTTGCCGAAGGATTTCGTCAGGCCTTCGACGACTACTTCGATTCCCATCGACCCTCCCTCGAAGTGGTGGTGAACGACGTCATCTGTCTGCGCTCCGGCTCCGGTAAATGCAAGGACGGCTCGTCACACATGCACCAGGAGGCGCACGTTATGTCCGTCGAATCCGCCAGGACAAGCCGTTGAACAGCGGGAATCGCCGGATGTGGATCTCGGCGTGGATCACTTGTCACCGGATGACAAACCCGCCCCGCGGCTTTGTCGTAATCTGCGCAAGCTCTCCGGGTGCACCGGGGTCCCGCGGCCCAGGGGGGCCGGAGCCACGAGACCCCAGCGGTCGGGAGGACCGCGCCCCGGTGGGAGGTTCAGGGCTACGGGAACTCCCGGAGGAATCCCGGGTCAAGGGGGGCGCGACCAGGACTCCACGTGCGTCGGACGAGCAGGTACGGACGCGTTTCCGAGCTGCTCAAGCGGGACGCTACGGGCCGGTAACCTAAGTCCGCAATAGCGCTTCCCGAAATTTCTCCGAGGTAATTGCACGGCACTGTTTTCTTGTTCCTCGATGAGTAATCTGCGTGGGAAACCTATCGAGAAGTGAGGGCCTTCGAGCCGGAACAGCCGGCTCGGGAATGCCGCTCCGGACACGCCGAAGCCCGCCCCGACCAGGGTTCATGCGGTCGGGGCGGGCTCGGACGGGCGGTGCGACGGCACGCACCAAGTGACAAAGGTGCGCGACGCGTCACGCCCCGGGGCTACTTCACCGCGGAGTGCCAGTTCTGGGAGAGCTCCTTGCCCGCGTTGGGCACGGAAAGCCCCGGCGCGGTGAGGCCGATCGTCGAGGTCTTGGCGTCGTTCAGGACGAGGTTGTTCGACCCGGCCGCGGCGGGCAGGCCCACCTTGAGGTCGATGGCCCAGCTGAGGATGCCACCGAGACCGCAGCCGCCGGCCTTCGGCACGGAGAACTGGCTGTCGCCCTGCGCGGCCCCCGACAGGGCGAGGTTGATGAGCGAACCCTCATCCGGGTTGGCCGTTCCGTCACCGTTGTACCTGGAGGCGGCCAGGGTCGGGGCACTGAGGTTTCCGGGGCGCAGGAGCACCGGGTTGCTGCTGCTCCCTATGTAGCAGTTGGAGCCCAGCAGCGGGTTCTCCAGGCGGATCTTGACGGGCAGCTTGACGATCGGCCCGGAGGAGATCCCGGCGACCAGGCTGAACTCGGTCGGAGTGCCGGCCGACTCCACCGTGGCGGTCACCTTGTTCAGGGTGGCGTTGGTGATCTGGCCGCAGACGGCGGAGACCACAGGGACGTTGCTGGGGCACATGATGCCCAGCAGCCCGCCCGGGATCGTGGTCTTCCCGCTGACGATGGAGCCGGCCGGCGGCGGAACCACCGTGTAGGTCCCTTCGGCCGGATGCTGGATGACACCGAACTGCAGGTTCGTGGACCCGGTCGTCGCCGTGGTGTTGCCCAGCTTGATGGTGCCGTTGGGCGAGGTGGACGTCACGCAGAGCGGGACGTCGGTGTCACCGTCCGTCGCGAGCATGGCGGGGGCGTCCACGGGACACCGGTCGAACGGGGCCCACGCGCCGCCCAGCTGGGCGGCGGCCGTGGCGGCACCGGCCGGCGACGCGGTGAGCGGCATGACCAGCGCGGCGGACGCGGCGACGGCACCGGCGGCCTTGATCCAGGTCTTCGGGGCAGGTCTCATTGTTCCCTCAATTCGGTAGCAGGCGCGGGGAAGTGCTGCGCTCGGCAGGATGGTCGGGTGCGACTGCGGGGTCGACGGTCGCCGTTCGGCATGATGATCGGGTGCGACTGCGGGTCGGCGCGTCGCCGTTCGGCACGATGGTCGAGTGCGAATGCGGGTCAGCGCGTCGCCTTGGGAATGTCCTGGGGTTGGTACTCGGGCGTACAGGCGCCACCGGTCGAAGGAACACACGGCGCCCCCTGTACCTGCTTGACGAATCCGGGAGACCCGGACAGGGAGGCGGTGAAGAGGCTGTCCAGATCCTCGTCCACACCGCACCCCTTGAAGGGCGGGATGGTGGCCGACCCGGTCAGTTGCCCTCCGTTGATCACCGTGTAGCCCTCGTTGCCCTTCTCCGCGTCCCAGGTCCCCAGGCCGGTGAGTGAGAGCCGGAACGGGCGCTCCGTCCGACAGCTCTTCCCCACGTCCAGCGCGACGCCGTTGACCTTCACGTCGTACAGCCGGAGTACGAAGTCCATGTCGACGCTGGTGGTGGTCTTGGTGAAACCCCCGTTGAGGAGATCCGTGATGCCGTGGGACACCACGTTGCGGTCCTGCGGCGAGTCGGGCTCGGGAGGAATCTGTGTCATCTCGAGCGTGGCCGTCGTCGGCATGAAGCCGAACGTCAGGAACGTCCCCGTGGTGGGCGGCAGCTGAGGCTTTCCCTTGTAGTCGAGCACGATCGCGGCATTCAGGATCGCGTGCACGTAGGGGAATTCGAACCAGTTCTCGCCGTCGTACGTGTGGATCCGGGCGCAGGCCGGAGGGAATTTGGTGGCGCCGTCGAGTTTGGTCACGTTCGCGTAGCCGGCTACGTAGGCGACCATGTCGCGGCCCTCTGCGTTCAACGGGTCCCCGACGCACGGTGGCACGGCCGCGGACGCGGACTCCTTCGCCCGCTTCCCGACCTCGGGCGCGACGGATTGTCCCTGCTCCTCGTCATCGGGCCACTCATCGGACGCGGGCGGTCCCGGTGTGGGCGTCTCGTCACCACCACCTACGCCGACCGTCGCCAGTGTCGTCTCCTGATCCGCATCCACCACACACTGCACGGAGAGGGTCGGCGGCTCCGCCGGAGCACCGTCAGCCTTCTTCACGGCCAGTTCCACCGAGAGGGCGGAGGCCTTGAACGACAGGTCGCCCGGCGCCCCGGGCTGGACGTAGGGAACACTCCCCACCGTGCCCAGCGTCAGCTCACCCGCCTCGGGAACCGGTGCCGCCCCGACGGCCGTCCCGACCCACTCCGCCCGGGCCTGCCGGTCCTCCTGGACGACGTCGACGGAGAGCTGCGCCTCCGCGCTCACGGCCGCCGCTCCTGACTGGGCGAGGGCGGCCGACGCCGCCTCGGGCAGGGTCAGGTCCAGCGCCATCTCCTCGGGCTGGATCATCTGTCCGGCCTGAGCCGATTCGGGGACTTTCACGGCCAACCGAACCTTCACCGGCTGCTCGCCCTCCGGGAAGTCACACGTGTAGGCCAGCTCCGCGTCGATCTCCTGAACACCGGAAGCGGCCTGTGCGCCGGGGATCATCCCCCCGAGCAGCACAGCAGTGGCCACTGCCGCACTGCGCGCGGTGCGCCTGCGCGTTCCCGCCATACGACTTCCCTTCACTGGCGATGTCCCCTTCTCGGACGACCGGACGTGCCTCGTGCGCCGGACGGGCACCCGGCACACTCCCTGCTCACCCTGCCCCGGCGTGCGGCCGGGTCAAGGGGAGTACACGATGGTCGGTACGACCGTGCCCCCGACCGGGGTGACAACCGTGTAGCTCGTGCTGTACGTCCAGTTGTCACCCGGAGCCGCGAGGCCCGAGCAACCGACCGTGGCGGATTCGACAGTCAGCTTGTAGGTGGCGTTGTCGCTGACGTCCAGCTTCCCGGTGGCGTTGGTGTACTTCGTCGCGAGTCGGCCTGCCACCGTCATGGTGCAGGTGAGCCACCTGTAGGTGAACTTCACACCATTGATGTGCCCACTGGTGATGCCGTTGCTGTAGGTGTCCGCCATCAACTTCCACGGCGTGGAGGTGTCGGCGACCGGAGCCAGGGGGCCCAGCGGGCTGGTACAGCCGCTCCAGGTCAGCGGGGCGATGGTGCCGACCTGCACGTTCGTCGTGCCGACTGCGGAAGCCAGGGTGCCCTTCGCGGCGGACGACGGGCACGTCGTGGGAATTCCGTTGAAGCTGAGGACGACAAGACCGGAACCGGCGGAGAACGTCTCCGGCGAGTTGGGACCGACCGTCCACAGGGGCGCCGCGATTCCCGCCGTGGCAGCGGGTGCCACGAGGGCGACCGAGGCGAGGGCGGCACCGGCCGTCAGTGCGATCTTCCTGAAGTACCTGCGCACAGTTGACTTCTCCGATTCGACAACGAGCGGGACGGGCGCAGGCTGTCCGGCGCATGGATCGCACAACGGGCGGACCCGCTGTGCGATCCCTCATGACCCGATACCGGGTCCGCGACCGGATCAGGGGGTGTACACGATGCCCGGCTTGATGGTCGTGCCTGTCTTGACCGCGTTGTACTTGGCGGTGTAGATGGGGTGCTGGCCCACGGCCGCGATGCCGGTGCAGCCCGGGGTGACCGTGGCGACCGTCAGCTGGTAGGTGGCGTTGTTGCCGATGGTGAGCTGGCCGCTGGTGTTGTTGTAGGACGCCGTGACATCACCCGTCACCGTGAAGGTGCAGGTGAGGACAGTCACGGAGGCCTTCACTCCGGTGATGTACCCGGTGGTGGTCCCGGCGCTGTAGGTGTTCGCCTTCAGCTGCCAGGCAGGGGAGGTGTTGGCGGCCGGCGTCACCGGGCCGAACGGGCTGGTGCACCCGCTCCAGGTCAGCGGAGCGATGGTGCCGACCGTCACGTTCGAGGTACCGGAGGCGGTCGCCAGCACGGCGCTGGCCGCCGATGACGTACACGTCATCGGGATGCCGTTGAGGCTGAGCGAGACGGTGCCGGAGTTGGTGGCCGAGACCGCCACCGGCGAGGGTGCGGGGGTGACGGTCCACGTCGGAGCGGCGACGCCGGCGGTGGCGGTGGTGGCTCCGAGAGTGACGGCGGCCGCGGCGGCACCGGCCGCGAGTGCGATCTTTCTGAGGGTGTTGCGCACAGTGAGTTCCTCCGATTCGGCAGTGCGGGCGCACTGTTGCGGGGACAGCACTCGAATTCCTGCAAAGGCGCAGGGAGTGCCGCGATGAATCGTGTTGCGTGGGGGGCCGTGCTGCGCTTTCAGCCACACACGTTCTGTGACAGGGCGTGACGTTACTTGCGGGAAACTTCGAGCACAATCCCGCCGGTCAAGATTGGTTGGGCAAGTTTTTTTCCTCGTCAGTAGGTCACTAATTCGCCCGGTGCACTTGTCACTTCGTGCGCAATATCCCTGCGGAATGCCGCGTTGCCACCGGCCCCTCGACTCGGCGCCACCATCACCCTGAACGCCCGGAGAAGATCAGAAGGTGCCGAGGAGAGTCTCCTGACACCCCTCAGGACAGCCGGCGCGGAGGGCGCCGCACCATCCCGGCGGCTCCCCCGGTGCACCCACGGCCGAAAACATTGTCCGGAAGTGAGCATTTACCGCCCCACCTGCACCGAAGCCCCACAACGGGGCCGAGTTGTGTGCCCCTTGCACTTCGATCTTGTCCAGACAGTGTGAACTCCGCCCGACTTGGTCTATCTTCGGCGCCGATGTTGGTATACACCTGTCGGTCCGTGGGAGCGCTCTCCCCCCATCTGCTCCCTCCACGCCGGGCCCGGGAAAG
This sequence comes from Streptomyces sp. NPDC060209, assembly GCF_042728155.1. Classification (NCBI taxonomy): domain Bacteria; kingdom Bacillati; phylum Actinomycetota; class Actinomycetes; order Kitasatosporales; family Streptomycetaceae; genus Streptomyces; species Streptomyces sp. NPDC060209. The sequence goes on along the minus strand of NZ_JBHWZS010000044.1, from coordinate 17,957 downwards.
CAAGGGGACGGTCATGCCGAGACTTATCCAGCCGCTGGACACCGGAGACCCGCTGGGGCCCCTCCCCCAGGAGTTCGCCGCGATCATGCGACCCGAACTGCCGAGCCTGATCAAAGAGATAGGCATGGAAGTGACCCGGGCCTATCCGGAATACGCGCGCCTGCTGAACGGACCCAACGGGACATCCATCCGCATGGGCGTCGAACAAAGCCTTTCCTCATTCGTCGACCTGGTGGCCGAACCCTCTTCCCCCACGGTCCTGCGTGACGACATGTGCCGGAGATTCGGCAGGTTCGAGGCGTACGAGGGCCGCACCATGGACGCGCTGCAGGGGGCGTACCGACTGGGCGCGCGGGTCGCGCTGCGGCGGGCGAAGAAAGTGGGCCGGAGCTACAACTTCTCGCCGGCGCTGATGCTCAGCTTCGCCGACGCGCTCTTCGCGTACGTGGACGAGCTCGAGTCGCTGTCCCGCGAGGGCTATCTGGAGGTGCAGGCCCAGTCCGACCAGCAGAGCGAGGCGGTTCGCCGGCGGCTGCTGCATCTCATCCTCGCGGGCAGACCCGTACCCCGCAGCGCCATCGCCGAGCTCTGCGAGCAGACCGGATGGATGCTGCCCGAGCAGGTCACGCTCGTCGCCGTACGCGCCCCTGCGGGTCTCGACCGGATCAGCGCCGACCACGACGTCCTGATCGACCCCGGTGACCCGCAGCCGCACCTGCTGATCCCCGGGCCGTTGAACGAAGCGCGCAGAGAGATGCTCGACAGGACGGTCCCCGGTGGTGGTGCGGCGATCGGGCTGACCGTGCCCACAGCGCTCGCCGCCGACTCGATCCGCTGGGCCCGCCGCGTTCTCGAACTGGTCGACGCGGGGGTCATCGACGACGCGCCGGTCATCCTCTGCGAGGACCATCTCATCACGCTGTGGCTCCTCTCCGACCTCGCCCTCCTCGACCAGCTCGCCGAGCGCGAGCTGGCCGCCGTGTCCGGCATCAGCACCACACGCCGCGAGCGGCTGATCGAGACCCTGCGGATCTGGCTCGACACCCGCGGAACGGCGGCCCAGATGGGCGAGCTGCTGGATGTGCATCCCCAGACGGTCCGTTACCGGATGCGCAGCCTGGAGGCCATCTTCGGCGAGCAGCTGACCGATCCCGAGAGCCGCTTCTCCACCGAAGCCGTGCTGCGCGCCATGCAGTTACGGGCCCGCGGTGGCCAATCCCTCAACTGAGTCCGCATCACACGCCGCGCATCGAGTCAACTTACTTCCAGGTAACGCGAAATAGACGGTCAGTCCCAAACGGTTGCGACACGGAGACGTTCTCAACGAGAAACCCGGAACTGCGTCCCGTTACATAGGGAGGAGCGGCGGCCCACCGGCCGTCGCGGAGCACCACCTCCTGGCCAACCATCCGAGAGGGAACCCCCCATGACCGCCTCGCACCTCCTCGTCCCCGTGCCGATCCCCGACCGGGTCGCCGCGCTGATCGGGTCCTGCACCCCGCCGCACATCCTTCAGGCGGAGTGGGACGCCGACTGCGCCGCCCGCGAGGTGCGCAGGTTCCGGGGACCGAGGCTCGGGGTCGAGGACCAGGCCGACCGCGAGCAGGCGCTGTCCGAGCTCGCGTGGGCCAACAAAGTGCTGTCCGCCCATCACCCGCGTCTCGCGGTGCATCCGAACGGCGCCTGGTAACGCTTGCTTGCGCAGTGGCGGCGGCCGCCTTACCTTACTCAGAAGTAAGTTTACTCTGGAGTAAGGATTTGGCGTGGCCGACAACAGCAGCGGCAACCTCACCGGCGAACTGTCCGGGCTCGACTTCGCCGCCGTCTCTCCGGCGGAGTTCGCACGGATCGTCAAGGGCCTGTCCGCCAAGCAGCTCGGCGAGGTCATGCACGGTGACCTGCGTGCCCGGGTGCTGAGCGAGGTCTTCGGCCGGATGCGGCAGCAGTTCCGCCCGGAAGCCGCAGGCCCGCTGAAGGCCCTGATCCGCTGGAAGATCACCGGCGAGAGCGAGCAGGTCTACGAGACCTCGATAGCCGACGGCACCTGCACGGTGAGCGCGGGCCGTTCCGACGCCGAGCCCCGCACGACGCTGGTGATGGCCGACGCCGAATTCCTCAAGCTGGTCTCCGGCAACGGCAATCCCGTGACGATGTTCATGATGCGCAAGCTGAAGGTCGCCGGTGACGTCGGCCTGGCCTCGGGCCTGACCCGCTACTTCGACATCCCGAAGGCCTGAGCCCATGAGCTACTTCTCCCTCGCCCTGACCGAGGAACAGCAGGACCTGCGCGACTGGGTGCACGGCTTCGCCGCCCAGGTGGTGCGCCCCGCCGCAGCCGAATGGGACGCCAGGGAGGAGACCCCGTGGCCGGTCATCCAGGAGGCGGCCAAGATCGGTCTGTACGGATTCGAGTCGCTCGCCGACATGTACGGGGACCCGAGCGGACTCTCCCTCCAGATCGCCAACGAGGAGCTCTTCTGGGGCGACGCCGGGATCGGCATGGCACTGTTCGGCACCTCGCTGGCGGTGGCCGGGATCTTCGCCTCCGGCACGCCCGACCAGCTCGCCGAGTGGGTTCCGCAGTGCTACGGCGACGAGGACGACCCGAAGGTGGCCGCCTTCTGCGTCTCCGAGCCCCAGGCCGGTTCCGACGTCTCCGCGATGGCCACCAGGGCACGTTACGACGAGGCCAAGGACGAGTGGGTGCTCTCCGGCCAGAAGGCGTGGATCACGAACGGCGGGATCGCCGAGATCCATGTGGTGGTCGCCTCGGTCGACCCCTCGCTCGGCGCCCGCGGGCAGGCCGCGTTCATCGTGCCGCCCGGCACGCAGGGCCTGGCGGCGAGCCGCACCATCAAGAAGCTCGGCCTGCGCGCGTCGCACACCGCGGACGTCTTCCTCGACGACGTACGCGTCCCGGGCCACTGCCTGCTGGGCGGGAAGGAGAAGCTGGACGGCCGGCTGGCCCGTGCCCGCGAGGGCGGCGCCGCCAAGGGCCAGGCGGCCATGGCGACCTTCGAGGTCAGCCGCCCCACCGTGGGCGCGCAGGCGCTGGGCATCGCGAGGGCCGCGTACGAGTACGCGCTGGAGTACGCCGGGCAGCGCGAGGCGTTCGGCAGGCCCATCATCGAGAACCAGTCGATCGCGTTCGCCCTGGCCGACATCCGCACCGAGATCGAAGCCGTACGCCTGCTGATCTGGCAGGCCGCGTGGATGGCCCGCAACGACCGGACCTTCGACGCCGGCCAGGGCTCCATGTCCAAGCTGCGGGCGGGCGAGCTGGCCGTCTCCGCGACGGAGAAGGCGGTCCAGATCCTCGGTGGCGCCGGGTACAGCAGGGAGCACCCGGTGGAGCGGATGTACCGCGACGCCAAGATCTACACGATCTTCGAGGGTACGAGCGAGATCCAGCGCCTGGTCATCTCCCGGGCCATTTCGGGGCGTCACATCCGCTGACGCCCGGCCGCGGCGCGCTGCCCCCCGGGGATCCAGTTTCGGCCCAACCTCCCATCTGTTCACGGGACTTCGACCTGTCGTTGTGGGTCAATTGGCGTAGACCCGGGGGTCGTCGATGTCATACAACTGGGACCACTGAGCGAGTCGTTGCCGTCGTGAGCCTGTGGGGGAGATCGCCATGTCCGGTGAAGCCACGCACCACTGGGTAGTGGTCCTGGACATCGAGAACTTCAGCTCCCGGCCCGATCCGATCCAGCGTTCCCTGCGGGCCGGGATGTACGAGGTGCTCCGTGAAGCACTCCAGCGGGCCGGGCTGCCGGCCGACGGTGTCGTCACCGAGGACCGTGGCGACGGCGTCCTGATGATCGTCCCCGCGACGGTCTCACCGATCGTCCTGGCCGGGCCGTTCGTGCACGCCCTCGACGAGGAACTGCGGCAGAAGGCCGTCGTCTACGGCCCCGCCCACGCGATGCGGTTCCGGGTCGCCCTGCACCAGGGGATCGTCGCGCGGGACGGTGAGGGATGGTCCGGGGACGCGGTCAACACCGCTTGCAGGCTGGTGGACGCCGGGCCGCTGCGCGAGGTCCTGGCCGCCGCGTCCTCGTCGCGGATGGTCTTCGTCGTGTCCGACGAGATCTACCGGGCCGTCGTCCGCCACGGGCACCGCTCCATCGACCCGGCCGCGTACTTACCGATGCCGTTCCGGACCAAACACGGCGAGCTCATCGGGAGCTGGGTGACCGTGCCCGGATCTCCGGCACCCCCCGGCCTCCCGCCCGCGTCGGGCGGAACGGAGCCCGATGACGCCCGGGCGGACACGGGCGGGCAGAGGGCGTCGGCTGCCGGCCGGCGACCTCCGGGCGGAGCCGGTATCAGCGTCGGGACCGTCCACGGAGACGTGTTCCAGGGCGACAAGACCGTCAACGTCAATACGACGGGACCGGTCCGACCATGACCACAACGACGGGGGGAGCGCCGGCTGCGGGTGCCGCGGGAGCGGCTCCGGCAGCCGGTACGGGGGGCGGGCCGGGCGGGGCGGCGGGTAACACCACTGCCCCACCCGGCCCGGCACAGCCCCCCGGGCCTGGTGGCGGAACAACACCGGCCCCGGACGTCGCGGGCGGCGGCGCGGGCGGTGGGCAGGGCGGCGGCGCGGGCGGCACACCGGGCGAGTCTCCCCGGTCCGGTCCAGGGGCCGAGTCCTTCGATGCCACCGGCCGGGTGGGGCAGGGATCCCTGCGCCACGACCGGGTGCGCAACGCCTTCGCCAACGTCGAGGGCGATGTCGTAGGCGGTGACAAGTACGTTCTGCTGCTGGGCGGCGGCCAACGGCGCCTGCGGTCCCTCTCCCCGCTCGTGAACGAGCGGATACGTTTCGCCTACCAGGAGCCCCCCGGTCTGCCGGCCGCTCGGGAGGCGCTGGCGGGCCGGCATCTGCTGATCCTGCGCGGCGCCCCCGGTTACGGGAAGACCGCCATGGCGGTCCGCCTGCTCCAGGGCATGGGGGCCACCACCACGTACCACCTGGACAGCGATGTCGACTTCGCTTCCCTCGCCGACCTCCTGGAGCGCGGCACCGACTCCATCGAACGTGGTGCGGCCTTCCTGCTCGACCAGCCGTCCGCGATCGCCGGCCTGCGCGGAGAGGCCTACGAGAAGATCCAGGGTGCGCTCGCCCTGGCAGGCGCGTGGCTGGTGATGACCGTCTCCAGCACCTCCGTCGCGGACAGCGAACTTCTCACGGCGGTCGTGGACATTTCCGAAGCACCCAGCCAGCGCGGCATCGTCTCCTCGCACCTGCGCTGGCGCCTGGGCGACGCGGTGCGGGACAGGCTTCTCGCCGACGCCAAGGTCATGAGCCTGCTGGCCGCACTGCGGGACGGCGACCCCGCCTGCAAGCAGGCAGCCGATCTGGCCGTCGCGATCGTGGAGGAGTGGGACGCCGGCTGGCAGAACCCGGAGAACATCGAGAAGCGCCGCGCACGCCAGGCCGACGAGGACTTCGACATCTGGCTGGAGAGCCTCCGGGAGCCCTCCGTCCGGAGCCTCGCGCTGGCCCTCGCCGTACTCAACGGCCTCCCGCAGGAGTACGTGGCCAGTGCCGCCCGGAACCTGCGTGAGCGGCTGGAGGACGACCGTCCGCATGTCCTGATGGCCGGACCGGACGGTGACCTGCCCCGCGTGGAGGACCCCTTCGCCGCCGCGCGCCGCACCCAGCTCATCAGGCTGCGCGCCCATGACACGGACAAGGCGGACGGGGAGCCGGGCCGGGCACTGGAGTACAAGGACCCCGCGTACCCACCCCGGGTGATCCAGCACGCCTGGATCCAGTACGAGATCCAGGGCGAGCTGCTCGAGTGGCTGGCCGACCTCGTCGTGGACCCGGCGGAAGAGGTCCGGATCTACGCGGCCGCCGCGCTCGGGCTGATCGCTGCGGAGTCGTACACCTACCTCTGCAACCAGCTCTTCCACGTCTGGGCGGACAGCGAGAACTGGATGTACCGCGATGCCGTCGCCTACGCGCTGCGCGTCGCCTCGCGCGACCCCTGGATCGCGGAGCGGGCGAACGTCCTGGTGGAGAGCTGGTTCGCCGACCGCAGCCGGCCCTTCGCACAGGCGACGGCGGCACGGGTGTACGGCACGCGCGAAGACCCCGAGTTCCCCGTCTCGGCGCTGGTCCGCCTCGCCGTTGTCGACCGGGGGGCCGTGGCTGTCGCCATCGGACGCAGTCTGACCGACCTGGTCGCACAGGACACCAGGACGATGGTGCTGGCGCTCCGCGCTCTTCATGAGGCGTCCACCGACCACCGCAGGCAGCCGACGGTACTCCTCTCGTTCCTGATCATCGCGGCCCAGGTGGTGGTGAAGAGGGACGAGTGGAACACCGGCGGCGATGTGGAGGAGTGGCCGGCCCTCCTCTTCCTGGCGCACCGCCACGCGGAACTGCGCACGCCGTTCATCGTCCTCTGGCGTGATGCGCTCAACCAGGCGTTCTTCGGCGAGGAGGCCCAGCAGGTTCTGCGCAATTGGGCCGCGATCGCGGAACGCGATCAGGCGCTGCGGACCCTGTTCCAGCTGATGGTGGGCACGATCGCGTACGGGGACCCGAGGTCGGGCCGGATCCTGCGGCGGTGCGCGGACGACTGGGTCGATCCGGACGAACTGGTGCCGCTGCCCCTGACCGCTGCCGTCGTCCACGCTCAACTCGATCTGGAGAGGGTGTGACATGTCGGTCTCACTGATCCTCAACAACCAACCGGTACGGCGTTCCCAGCTCGCCACGCTGCCCGGTCTCCCGCCGAACTTCGCGGTCGTCTACGCACTGAAGACGGGTGGCTGGGAGGTCGAGTCACCCAGGCACCTGACGACCGCGGGACGCCTGCAGAACAGGTACAAGCTCTGCTACGTCGTGAATCTGGGTGACCACCGGCGGACGGCCAAACTCACCAGGATGCCGCTGACCTGCAAGGACCAGGCTCACAGATTCGAGGCGACCATCGATGTCGGCTTCCGGGTCCACGATCCGGTGGCGGTGGTGCGGAGCAACCTTCCCGATGCGCTCAGCGCCGTCTATCCGTATCTCATCAGCAGGATCCGGCCGCATGCGGCGCAGTTCGCGATCGAGGACGCGTTCGAGGCGCAGACCAGGATCAACGGGGCCCTGACCCTGCCCATGCCGCTCCCCGAGGGCGTGACCCTCTACTACTGCGACGTACAGCTCGAACCCGACGAGGCGGCACGGGAGTTCATCCGAGTGCGCAAGAAGGCGGGCCGCGACTCGGAGGTGGGCAGCCTCCAGCACAGGGCTGCCATCGGGAACACCCACCACAGGGAAGCGGTCAAGGACATCGAGCAGGGGGCGCGGCTCGAGCGGGACAAGCGGGAGCGGGCAGCTCTCGCCTCCGTACGCCTGGACTTCCGCGGCCTCGTCCTCGAACACCTCGCGAAGCATCCGAACGACACCGAGAAGTCCATGGAACTGCTGATGCGCCTGGAGGAGAGCCGGCACCGGCGGGCCGTGGACCAGGAGGAGCGTCAGGTCGAGATGGTCCGGTACATGATCGACAAGGGGATCGTGCGGGAGGTGGATCTGCCCGGTCTGCGAGACGGCGTCCTGGGGCCCTCGGTCAACGTGTTCAGCGGGGTACTGCCACCTGGTACCGGAGCGCCGACGCCCGAGCTGCCCGCGGCGCCGGTGCAGTTGCCGCCCGCACCCCAGGCGCCCCAGGCACCCCGGACGCCCCCGCCGTGGGGCGGTACCCGCCCCGACGGTTCGCACCGGTCGGGTGACGCTCCGTCCGCCGCTCCGGCCTCGTCACCGGAGGGGCGGCCGACGACCGCCGGCCGCCTCGCACAGGTCTACGTCGTACTGGACACCTCGCCTGCCGCGGCCGGCTGTGTCACCGGGCTCAGTGACGCGCTGAGGTCCCTGCAGACCGTGCTCGGCGACAGCCCTGAGGTGGCCTCGGCCGTACGGCTGTCCGTACTGACCTTCTCCGGCACGGCCGACGTCCACATGCCTCTCGCACAGGTCTCGGGGCAGACCGTCGTCCCGGACCTCCGGGCCGGGAACGGCTGCCGTTACGAACCCGTCTTCCGCCGCCTGCTGGAGCTCGTGCCCCTGGAGACGGAACGGCTCAAGCAACAGGCGTCGCGTGTCAGCCGCCCCATCGTCTTCTTCCTCGCCGTGGGCGACCCGGAGGACGACGGCGCATGGCAGGCCGCGCACCAGGAGCTGATGCGGCACCGCTACCGGCCCGACATCGTCGCCTGCGGGATCGGCGCCACCGACCGGCGGACGGTCGCGCAGATCGCCGGCCGCACCGAATTCGCGGTCGCGGCGGACGCGGGCGCGGGCCTCGCGGAGTCGGTGGCGCAGTTCTCCATGCTCCTTCGGAACACCGTGCTCCACCTGGGGCGCAGCGCGGCCTCCGGCTCCTCGGAGTTGCTGCTGGAACGCCCTCAGGGGCTGAGACCCATCGAAGACGCCGAGTAGAGAGACTCGCAAGAAATGGCCGAAAACCAAGGGCAGTTGCTGCCGGTCTACGTACTGGCGGACGAGTCCGGTTCCATGCATCCGTACGTCGGCGACCTCAATGCCGGACTGGCCTCGCTCCATCGGACCCTGCTCGGTCAGCCGATGGCCGCGGCGAAGGTCCGCTTCTCCGTGCTGGGGTTCTCCAACACGGTGACCGAGCGGCTGGTCCTCGCCGACCTGCGGGCGGAGAACGAGCTGCCCCGCCTCTCGGCGAGCGGCGGCACGAGTTACGAGGCGGCGTTCGCAGCCCTGCTGAGACGGATCCCGCAGGATGTGGACACCCTAAAGAGCCAGGGCTACCGCGTGCACCGGCCGGCGGTGTTCTTCCTGAGTGACGGACAGCCCAACTTCGGAGAGGCGTGGCAGGACAGGCACCGGGAGCTCACCGACCGTTCGGTGACCAAGGCGGCACCCAACATCATCGCGTGCGGAATCGGCCAGGCGGAGGCCGGGACGATGGTCAGCATCGCCACCCAGTCCGACTTCGCCTTCATCTCGGTGCCCGGTGCCCAACTGGGGGCGTCCATAGCCGGGTTCTTCACCGCACTCACCAAGAGCGTGGTGGAGTCCGGCAACGCGATGGCGTCCGGCCGGCCGGAGCTGGTGGTCGAGCGGCCCGAAGGCTTCCGGATCGCGATTGACGAGGTGTGAGCGTGACCAACTTCTTCGGGCACCGCCAGGAGGACGAGGAGGAGCCTCCCGGGCGGCCGGCACCGGGACACGGGCCGCTGCCCTCCGGTCTTCACGCGATGGAACCCGGCCAGGCCGCGCTCCCCGGCCGAGGGCCATGGGCCGCTCACCGGATTCCACCGGACCAGGAACAGCAGGCGCCACCCTTACCGCCGCACCGGCAACCGGACAGGGGCGCCCCGGTACCCGTTCAGCAGACCAGGGAGCCACGCCTCCCGGGGGCACACACGCCTGCCTGGTCCCGTTTCGTCTTCGGCCGGCCGACTGCCCGCTTCGAACCCAAGCCGCCGGCCGCGGACCCCTACCGTCCCGACACGCTGTTCGACGGCTGGTCGACCCCGGAGCTCACGGTCAGGCTGGCCTCCGTACGCGGCGACGCGCACCGGTTCGGCGGGCAGCCGCGCCAGGACGACATCGTGGTGGCGGCGCACGAGCCGACCGGCGCGGTGGTGTTCGCGGTCGCGGACGGCGTCTCGGCGGCTCCGCAGTCGCATGTGGGCGCGGCCCTGGCCTGCCGCACCGCGGTCGCCGACGTGCTGCGGCAACTCGACGAGGGGCGGCCGCAGGTCGACTGGAAGCGGGCGGTGACGGCGGCGGCGTACCAGCTGTTCATGCGGGTGACCCGCGGCGCGGAGCCGACCCGCGAGCAGAAGCAGGAGGCCCAGACCCTCCTGGCGACGACTCTGGTGACGGGTCTCGTGCGACTCACCCGGAGCGGCCGGCTGGAGGTCAATCTGGTGCACGTGGGAGACAGCGGCGCCTGGATGCTCCACGAGAACCGCTTCCACCCGCTGCTGGGCGGCAAGGAGGAGCGAACGGACGGGGTCTTCTCCTCCGCCGTGTCCGCGCTGCCGTGGGTCCCGGCGCGGATCGAGGGGACCTGGTACGCGTTTCCCGAGGACGGGGTGCTGCTGATCGGGACGGACGGGTTCGGCGATCCGCTGGGGGACGGCAAGGGCCGGATCGGGTCGGTGATGGCGTACGAGTTGGGCCGCCCACCGCGAGAACCGCAGGCCGTCGCGCAGTTGCTCGACTTCTCCCGTGAGACGTTCGACGACGACCGGACTCTGCTCGCCGTATGGCCCCGCCACCGCCTCGACGAGGGCGGCAGCCCGGCAGCGGCAGGCGGGGCGATCGGGGCGGCGCAATGACCGGGACGCGTCCGACGACCATGGACGTGGGCCGGGTGACGAAAGGAACCAAGTTCAACGCCGGCGGGCAGGGCTCCGTGTGGGCGGTCGAGGACAGGACCCTCAACGGCTCATGGCCGGTGGCGTACAAGGAGTACCACGCCAGGATCCGCCCGGAACTCAAGGCCGACGTCCTCTCCTCGATGGTCGAATTCGTCCCGTCCCTGCCCCACGGCACCGGGCAGTGGCTCGCCGAGTGCACAGCCTGGCCGGCCGTGCTGGTGACGGACTCCGCCGGGGTGAGCGGCTTCCTGATGCGGCAGATCCCCGAGCGGTTCTTCCGCCGGTTCGACTTCGAGCCGGACAAACCGCAGCCCGCGGGCTTCCAGTACCTGCTGAATCCCCCGGCCTACCTGCGGCGGGCGGGTCTGGCCATCACACCCGGCCAGCGGTTCGAGCTGCTCCTGGACCTCGCCCGCACACTGGTGCGCCTGCACTCCATCGGTGTCGTCGTGGGCGACGTGTCACCGAACAACGTGCTCTTCTGTCTCGACGAACGGGCGCCCAGGTGCTTCCTCATCGACTGCGACGCGATGGCGCTGCGCGGCACGTGGGCGCTCCCGGCCGTCGAGACACCCAACTGGTCTCTGCCGCCGGGTGAGCGGATGGGCGGTGCGACGGGCGACACGTACAAGTTCGGGCTGCTCGCGGCGCGTCTGTTCGCGGGAGAGCAGGACGGTCAGGACGTGACGGTTCTGCGTGCCGCGGACCTGGCGGTGGGACGGCTCGCCGAGCAGAGCCTGTCCGTTGATCCGGCCCGGCGGCCGGTACTCGAGCAGTGGCTGGCCGCACTGGCCGACGCGGTCACCACCGCGCCCGCGACGCTGCCGCAGGTGACACCGCAGCGGCCGTCCGTGCCCCAGCCGAACACGACGGGCACTGCTCCTCCGGCCCCGCAGAATGCCGGGCCTCCCCCGCAGCCGGCGGGGGCGGTGTTCAACGCACCGCGGCCGGCGCCGCCCACACCCGGTAGGCGCAAGACCGGCCGTCTGCTGGTCGCCCTCGTGCTTGTCGTCCTGGCGTTCGTCTACGGTCCCGGTCTCCTCGACGCGTTCGAGGAGAGCGACAGCACCGGCAGCTCCACCGGCTCCGGCAGCTCCGGCTATTCGAGCGAGGATTCCGGCTCCGAATCCTCCGACCAGGAGTCCGAGGAGGGACAGGCCCGGGCCCTCAGCGGCCTGCTGGACCGCAACGAGGGCAACCGCAGCGATGTCGGCGACGCGGTGAGCCGGATGACCAACTGTCCTGGACGCTCCGGACTCCGGGAGGCGAAGGAGGTCTTCGACGGTGCGGCGACCGAGCGTGACGAGCTCGTGCGGGATCTGGAGACGCTCGGCCCGGACCTCCTGTCCGCCTCCATGACCAAGGATCTCCGCTCCGGGTGGCAGGCGTCGGCCGACGCCGACCGCGCCTACGCGCTGCTGGCCGAGGAGGTGATGAGCGACTGTACGTCCAGGGCCGTGACCGCCTCGCCGCACTGGCTCGACGCATCCCGCGCCAGCACGCGGGCGACGAGCGCGAAGAAGGATTTCGTCGCCGCCTGGAACCCGTTGGCGGAACAGCACGGGCTGGCCACGATGTCCTGGGACGAGGTGTGACCGCGCGACAGGCCCTGTCCGGTGGGCCCGGGGCAGGCCCGAGCCACCACGTTCTCCCAGGGTCCTTCGTTTGGATCAGGCCGGATCAGCGAGCCCGGCAAGATCCAATCGAGAGGCCCTAACGCCCTGAACCGCTCAGCCGTTTCAGCTCGTCCGGCCGGTCGAGGGTCAGCCTGTTGCGCCCCGTCGTCACCCAGCCGCGCCCGCGCCACTGCTCCAGGACACGGCTGACCGTCCGCCGCGAGCTGAGGACCAGACCCGCGAAGTCGTCCTGGGACAGCGGCAGGGCGATCAGGACAGCCCCGTTCGGCTGCGGGCGCCCGTACTCCGCGCCGAGTTCCAGGAGCAGTGCGGCCAGCCTCGCCTGGACGGCTTCGGAGCCGGCGGCTGCCCGGTGGCCGTCCGATTCGCGCAGGCGCTCGGAGAGCACCTGCTGGAGGGCGAGCGCGATCGCGGGCACGGACCCGGCGGCGGCGCGGAACTCGGACGACGGGATCATCAGGGCCTCGACCCGGGTCAGCGACGTGAGGGTGGCGGAGCGCGGACCGCCGTCCAGTGCCGCCTGCTCACCCAGCAGGTCGCCGGCCCTGCGTATGGCGAGCACGGCCTGGTAGCCCGCGGCGGAATTGGCGGCGACCTTGGCGCAGCCGCGCTGGATGACGAGTAGGTGGTCGGTGAGGTCGTACTGCCGTAGCAGGGTGTCCTTGGGCGGAAAGTTCACCGTGCGGCCGGCGGAGAGCAGCCGGGACCTCGCATCGTCGTCGAGCAGCGACCAGAAGGGCACCCGGCGCGGGCGGTGGCGTGGTGTGCTGTCCACAGGGGCCGTTTCAGGACAGCACGATGACGGCGGCGACGAGCAGACTGCCGGCGACGGCCAGCAGCAGCGACTGCTGGACGCGTCTGTGCTTCGTCCAGGCGATCGCGCTCATCACGACGAGCTGGCGGCTGAGGGTGGGCAGGGCGTCGGTGTCGGCGAGCCGCCGCGCGAGATCGTCAGGGGCCCAGTGCCGCAGATGGCCGTAGAAGAGGAACTCGTCCTCACCGGGGGCGGGCGAGCGGCCCTGGCCGTTGTGGCGCGGCAGGACCACGAGCACGGCGAGGATCGCGGAGAGCCCGATGAGGACCACGCCGGACCGGAGTGCGAACTCGGCGAGACCGGTCACGCGGTCGAGGGTGCGGCCGTTGCCGGCCAGCGCGGCGATTCCGGCGAGGGCTGCGGACTCCATGGCCAGGGCGAAGGACGCCTTGGCATCGACCGTGCGGGTCGACTCGTGGAGCGCGGCGTGGATCTGCCAGGCCGTTCTCACCGCCCGGGCCTGAGACTCTTCCTGTGACACTGAAGCATCCCCCGATTCTCGAAGCCCTCGCCACTATAGCCAGGGGGCGGGCCGGCGCGGCGCCCTCTTGGACACCTCAACGAGGCGGTCAGCAAAGGGACTTGAGGTGGATCCAGCCATTCCGGGCTGGAGCGGTGGCCCGGAACGGCGGTCGCCCCGCCCGGAGTGGAGGCCGACCGCCGCATACCGGACGGGCGCTCAGACGCCGGCCGGGGTGAACCGCACGGGAAGCGATGCCGGGCCCCGGGTGAAGACGCCCTCCTCGACCGGGCTGAAACCGTCGGCGAGCCGCAGCTCCGGCATCGCGTCGAGCAGCTGGTTCACGCCCGTCTCGACCTCGGCCCGGGCCAGCAGCGCACCCACGCAGAAGTGCCGGCCCAGCGCGAACGCCAGGTGGTCGGCGGCCGCCGAGAACGCGGTGGTGCTGGTCAGGTCGTCACGGAACAGGTCGAAGCGGTCCGGGTCGGCGTACCGGGCCTCGTCCCGGTTGGCCGAGCCGATCAGACAGGTGACGGTGGCCCCGGCCGGGACGGTGCCGCCCGACAGCTCCACCTCGCCCGCCGTCTGGCGCATGATCATGTGAACGGGCGGGGTGTAGCGCAGGGTCTCGGCGAAGGCCCGGTCGACGAGGGACCGGTCCCGCTGCACGGCGGCGAGTTGCTCGGGGTGGGCCAGCAGGTTGGCGAAGACCGAGGCGATGGCCTTGTCGGTCGTCTCCCCTCCGGCCGCGAGCAGAAGGCTGCAGAACGCCTTGATGTCCTCGTCGCTCATCCGTACGCCGTCGACCTCGGCGGCGCAGAGCGCGGAGAGCAGGTCGTCCCCGGGCTCCTCCCTGCGCCGCTGGATGACCGGGATCATGTACTCGGCGAACTCCTGGCGGGTGCGCTCCCCGGCCGCCGTGACCGCGGGGTCGCCCGCCAGGTTGCCGAGGAACGCGATGACGTTGGTGTACCAGCCGTGGAAGCGCTGGTGGTCCTCCCTGTCCAGGCCGAGCATGTCGGCGATGACCAGGACGGGGAAACGGGTCGCGAACGCCTCGACGAGGTCGGCCTCCCCGGTGTGCCGGAAGGCGTCGATGAGCTCGCGGGCATTGCGCTCGATGACGGGCAGGAACTTCTCCTGGAGGTCCGCCCCGCGGAAGGCCGGGGCGACCAGAGCCCTGCGCACGGCGTGTTCCCTGCCGCTGAGCTGGAGGATCGTGCGGCCGTGGACGGGCTCCAGCTGCCAGTCGTAGTTCTCGGTGGTGAATTCCTGGGCGCGGTCCTTGAAGACGTGCTCGACGTCCTCGTAGCGGGAGACGAGGTAGCTCCCCGTGGGCTCGTGGTGGATCAGGGGGGCGCTCTCGCGCATCGTCCGGTAGGCCCCGTAGGGATCGGCGGCGAAGGCGGGCGAGAGAATGTCGGGCGGTGACGACGCCTGGGACACGTGTGACTCCTGTGGGGCAGAGATCAAGTGCTTCATGACGGTGAACGGGCAACACCAGCAAGGCTATTGACCTCCGGCCCGATACCGAACCCCCTGGGAGTATTCTTGATCGCCACGTCCGGCCGACCACGCCCCTCCGTCCTGTTCGTCACCGATCTCGCCTACGAGGCGCGCGGACGGCGCTACTGCGACGAGGACATCTTCCTGACGTCCCGGCTGCGCGAGGCCTTCGACGTCGCGCTCTGTCACCCCCGGGACGCGGCGGCGCTGCTGGACGGGTTCGACGCGGTCGTCGTACGCAACAGCGGTCCGGTCCTGCACTACCAGGCGGCGTACGACGCGTTCGTGGCCCGGGCGCGGGAATCAGGGGTCCGCGTCTGCAACACGCTGGACGGACGCGGAGACATGGCGGGCAAACAGTATCTGGTCGATCTGAGCCGGGCCGGTTACCCGGTGATCCCGACCGTGGACCGGGCGGCGGATCTCGGGCTGCTCCCCCGGTCGGACGGGTACGTGGTCAAGCCCAAGCTCGGCGCGGACTCGGTGGGGCTGCGGTTCACCGAGCAGCCGGAACTTCCCGGGGGAGCCGACGGCAGCCTGCTCGTCCAGCCCCGGATCGACTTCCGCTACGAGGTGTCCTTCTACTTCGTCGACCACGACTTCCAGTACGCCCTCCACGCTCCGCACCCGGAGCGCCGCTGGGTGCTCGAACCGTACGCGCCGAGCCCTGAGGACCTGGACTTCGCGCGCCGCTTCATCGAGTGGAACACGCTCACCCACGGCATCCAGCGGGTGGACGCCTGCCGGACACCGGAGGGCGACCTGCTGCTCGTCGAGCTGGAGGACCTCAATCCGTATCTGTCGCTCGACCGGGTTCCCGAAGGGGTCCGCGAGGCGTTCGTGGCCCGGATGAAGGACTGCGTACGGGAACTGCTGGCCTGACCCGTCCGGCTCGCGCCCGCATGCGTGAGGCAGGGGCGGGTGTGAGGGTGCAGGGGTGACCACTGCCAGCGAGACCGCCCCCGCCGCGCAGAGTGCCGCAGCGCCACCCGTCCTCGACCCCAGACGCCGGAACATCGTGTTCGGCACGATCGTGCTGGGGATCCTGCTCGCCGCGCTGGACCAGACGATCGTGGGGACGGCCCTCCCCACGATCGTCTCGGACCTCGGCGGCGCGGAACACATGTCGTGGGTCGTGACGGCCTATCTCCTGGCGGAGACCGTGGCGACGGTGCTGGTCGGCAAGTTCGGCGACCTCTTCGGCCGGAAACTGATCTTCCAGATCTCGGCGGTCATCTTCATCACCGGCTCGTTCCTCTGCGGTCTCGCGTCGAACATGCTGCTGCTGATCATCTGGCGGGGTCTGCAGGGCATCGGCGCGGGCGGGCTCATGGTCACCTCCATGGCGCTGATCGCCGATGTCATCCCGCTGCGCGAACGGGGCAAGTACCAGGGGGCGATCGGTGCGGTCTTCGGCGTCGCCACGGTCGTCGGACCGCTGCTGGGCGGGCTGTTCACCGACCATCTGACCTGGCGCTGGGCGTTCTACGTCAATGTGCCGATCGCGATCGTCGTGGTCATCGCCGCCGCCCGCAACATCCCCTCCGTGCGCGCGGCCGGACGCCCGGTCATCGACTATCTGGGCATCGGGCTGGTCGCCGTCGGCGCGAGCGCGCTGATCCTCGGTACGAGCTGGGGCGGCAACGAATACGCCTGGGGCTCGCCGGTCATCATCGGTCTGTTCGCCGGAGGCCTCATCGCTCTGGCGCTCTTCTGCCTCGTGGAGACGCGGGCGAAGGAGCCGATGCTGCCGATGCGGCTGTTCCGCAATCCGGTGTTCGCGGTCTGCTCCATCCTGAGCTTCATCGTGGGCTTCGCCATGCTCGGCGCGATGATCTATCTGCCGACCTATCTGCAGTACGTCGACGGGGACTCGGCCACCCTGTCCGGGGTACGGACCCTGCCCCTGGTGCTGGGTCTGCTGGCCGCCTCGATCTTCAGCGGCAACGTGGTGAGCAAGACGGGCCACTACCGCTTCTTCCCCGTCATCGGGTCGCTCGTGATGGCGGCGGGTCTCTACCTCCTGTCCCGGATGGGCCCGGGCAGCGGGGTCTGGCTGGAGTCGCTGTACATGCTGGTGCTGGGCATCGGCATCGGTCTGTCGATGCAGGTGCTGACGATCGCCGTGCAGAACACGGTCGACTACTCGGACCTGGGGACCGCGACGTCCGGCGTGACGTTCTTCCGTACGCTCGGCAGCTCTTTCGGCACGGCGGTGTTCGGCACGATCTACGCCAACGCTCTGCGGCCGAATCTGCGGCAGGGCGTGGAGCAGGCGGCGCGGGCGGGCGGTGATCCGGCGTCGCTGGCGAGGGCCGCGGAGAGCCCGCAGGCCGTGCACGCCCTGCCCGCCGAACAGACCGCGCCCCTCGCCCAGGCGTACGCGGACACCCTGCACACGGTGTTCCTCTGGACGGTGCCGGTGGCCCTGCTGGGGTTCGTCGTCTCGCTCTTCCTGAAGCAGGTGAAGCTGCGCGACAGCGCACGTGCGGGCTCGACGGACATGGGTGAGGGCTTCGCCCAGCCGAGCACCGGGGACGCGGCGAAGGTGCTCGAATCCGCCGTGGCCAGGATCCTCCACCAGGCAGCTCCCGATACGGCCCGGCGGATCGTCGCGGAGTCGGACACCCGGCTCGACATGGCGGGGGCCTGGGCCGTGATGCAGGTCGACCTCTTCACCCGGATGGTGGGCCACGCGGGGCTCAGGCTGATCGCCGCCCGGCACCGGATTCCCCCTGAGGTGCTGGTGCCCGTCTTCGACCGCATGATCGAGGAGGGCTATCTCACCGGTGACGGCCGGCTCTTCACCCACACGGCGGCCGGCAGTCGTGAAGCGGCGACGATCTCCGATGCCTGGGGCCGCTGGCTCAACGAACGGCTGGCCGAGGACGGCGCCCGACCGGACGACCGGCAGCTGCGGGCGGCGGTCGACGTGATCGCCAAGCGGCTGCTCGCGGAGGACCTGGCGCACCAGCTGGCCCCGCCCGAGCGGGCGATGACGGCCGCGGTCTGACCGAGCGAGCGGCCTACTCGACGAAGACCGCCGCCTCGTACACCCATGCGCCCTGCTCGCGGACGAATCGGCTCTGCTCGTGGAGCGAGTCGGGCCTGCCGTCGTCGGTGTAGTGGGCGCGGAAGGTGACCGTGCCGGTGGTGTGGAAGG